>NZ_JBFSRZ010000053.1:0-33870 GCF_041466065.1 Vibrio sp. 10N.239.312.C11 | reverse complement strand
TCGCCGCGATTAAAACGCTTTTATCTCGAACAAAATTTAACCACGAAAGGTCAACGCGCCCTAAAATCTACTTTACGAGAGTTTTGCTGATTAAGGTACTTTCGAGATATAATTATCGCAATTCTTTCGGTTTTGATGAATCTTTGCGCACTTGATGGGCTAAAAAGCAGCAAAGCCAGATAAAACACAATAAATTCGAATGTGGAAGGTCGATTTTAAGCGAGTTTCCGCGTATAAATGTTCCTTTGCTCTGTTGTGTGGAATGACCACTGACAGCTTGGAAATTAGTAAATAATTAAGAGATTGGGAAATTCATTATGCGTACCCATTACTGTGGTAACCTGAACAAGTCCCTGGCGGGACAAACTGTAGAATTGTGCGGCTGGGTAAACCGTCGCCGTGATTTAGGCGGTCTTATCTTTATCGATATGCGAGATCGTGAAGGCGTCGTTCAGGTTGTTGTCGATCCAGGTATGAAAGATATCTTTCCGATCGCTAACCAACTGCGTAATGAATTCTGTATCAAGTTTACTGGTGAAGTACGCGTTCGTCCGAACAGCCAAGTAAATAAAGATATGGCGACGGGTGAAGTTGAGCTTTACGCAACTGGCCTTGAGATCATCAACCGTTCAGAAGCGCTTCCACTAGACTTCAACCAAACGAACTCTGAAGAGCAGCGTCTTAAGTACCGTTACATCGATCTTCGTCGTCCAGAAATGAGCGATCGTATTAAGCTTCGTGCACGTGCTTCTAGCTTCGTTCGTCGTTTCCTAGATGAGAACCTATTCCTAGACATCGAAACACCAGTACTAACGAAAGCGACGCCTGAAGGCGCTCGTGACTACTTAGTACCAAGCCGTGTTCACAAAGGTAGCTTCTACGCACTTCCTCAATCTCCTCAGCTGTTCAAGCAATTGCTGATGATGTCTGGTTTTGACCGTTACTACCAAATCGTTAAATGTTTCCGTGATGAAGATTTACGTGCTGACCGTCAGCCTGAATTTACTCAAATCGATATCGAAACATCGTTCATGTCTTCTCAAGAAGTGCGTAACATCACTGAGAAGCTAGTTCACGATATGTGGAAAGAGCTTCTAGATGTTGAACTGGGCCAATTCCCAGTAATGCCTTTCTCTGAAGCGATTCGTCGTTTCGGTTCTGATAAACCAGACCTACGTAACCCACTAGAATTAGTAGACGTTGCTGACTTGGTTAAAGACGTTGAGTTCAAAGTATTCTCTGGCCCTGCGAACGACGAAAAAGGTCGCGTAGCGGTTATCCGTGTACCAGGTGGCGCTAAGCTAACTCGTAAGCAAATCGACGGTTACGCAGAGCATGTAGGTATCTACGGCGCGAAAGGTCTAGCTTGGATGAAGGTTAACGACCGTGCTGCTGGCATGGAAGGTATCCAATCTCCAGTTGCTAAGTTCCTAAACGAAGACGTGATCAACGGTCTTCTTGAGCGCACTCAAGCTGAATCTGGCGATATCATTCTATTTGGTGCAGATAAAGCGAACATCGTTGCTGAAGCAATGGGCGCACTTCGTATCAAGCTAGGTGATGACCTAGAGCTAACAGACAAGAAAGCTTGGGCTCCACTTTGGGTTATTGATTTCCCAATGTTCGAAGAAGATGGCGAAGGCAATCTTCACGCTATGCACCACCCATTCACATCACCACTTGGTGTGAACGCGGAAGAGCTAAAATCGAACCCAGCAGCAGCTAACTCTGATGCCTACGACATGGTAATCAACGGCTACGAAGTCGGCGGCGGTTCTGTACGTATTCACAGCGCAGAAATGCAAACGGCTGTATTCGGTATCTTAGGTATCGAAGCTAAAGAACAGCAAGAGAAGTTCGGTTTCCTACTTGAGGCACTTAAGTACGGTACGCCACCACACGCAGGTCTAGCATTCGGTCTTGACCGTTTAGCAATGCTTCTTTGTGGTACAGAGAACATCCGTGACGTTATCGCATTCCCGAAAACAACAGCTGCAGCATGTCTGTTAACAGACGCGCCAAGCCTAGCAAACCCAGCATCACTGGAAGAGCTAGCAATCGCTGTTAACTTAGCGAAGAAAGAAGACTAATCAAACGATTAAGCTCAACTTTCTAATCAAGCAGTGAGTTTTCGATAGAACTTTTTCTTTCGCAGAACAACGAAATGCCCGTTAATTTGACGGGCATTTTTTTTTGCGTTCGATATACTAAGCTCATAAAGCATGTATAAATAATCAGTATTGAAGTTATGTCTATTATCTTAGGGATTGACCCTGGCTCTCGCATTACCGGCTATGGCGTGATTCGTCAAAATGGTCGCCATCTATATTACTTAGGTAGTGGT
The DNA here is from genome assembly GCF_041466065.1 of Vibrio sp. 10N.239.312.C11. Classification (NCBI taxonomy): domain Bacteria; kingdom Pseudomonadati; phylum Pseudomonadota; class Gammaproteobacteria; order Vibrionales; family Vibrionaceae; genus Vibrio; species Vibrio sp. 10N.239.312.C11. The sequence continues at coordinate 31,526 of NZ_JBFSRZ010000053.1, read as the reverse complement.
TGTATTCGTACTTCCGAGAAAGAATTGCCAGGTCGCTTAAAGCAAATCTATGCGGGCGTTAGTGAGATCATTACTCAGTTTCAGCCTGACGTATTCGCGATCGAACAAGTGTTCATGGCGAAGAATGCCGATTCAGCACTTAAGCTTGGACAAGCTCGTGGTAGCGCGATTGTGGCAGCAGTGAATGCGGATTTGCCCGTTCATGAGTATGCGGCTCGTCTAATCAAACAAGCGGTGACAGGTAATGGTGGCGCTGATAAGTCGATGGTTCAGAACATGGTGATGAGCATGCTCAAACTACCCGCTAAGCCACAAGCCGATGCAGCCGATGCGTTAGGCGTAGCGATCACTCACGCTAACACCAATAAAACCTTGGTTGCACTGGCAGGTAAAGCGACAGGGGCGAGAAAAGGGCGTTACCGTTAATCCCCCCATCGCTTTCTAGAAGTTTGCTTTCGATGAGCCTTACGCCCTGTTTGGCTCATATCAAAACAATACGCCCCCAAATCCTTGATGAAATGAGATCTTTCGAACAGAACCCAGATAATAACATTGCGTATCATTTAACATGTTATTAACATTGGTCAGAGGTCTTACAAGTTAATCAAGGATGATCACTGATGAACCCAATCAAGCTGTGGCGCGCGCTGTTTCTACCCAAAAGCAATGGGTGGAGTAACAACGAAGTCAGACAAGCCGATATCTTATTACTCTTCACTTTTATCGCATTCTTCGTGGGTGTTTATAGCTTAATCAAGTGGACTAAGCACGAAGAGCAACTTCTGATCGCCACATCTGTATTTCTTATCGTATTCGAACTGATCTCTGCACTGCTACTTCGTGTGACGAGTAAGCCAAGCCTTGCACTTAACTTTGGTTTTGTCGGCATGGCTGTCCACGCGTTGAACATCATTTATCAAAGTGGTGGGGTTGTGGATTCCACCCAAGCTTATTGGGTGCCTTTGTTAGTGGTCGCTTTCTTCTTATCAGGAACACGAATTGTGGCTTTGGTGTGGAGTGGACTGGTTATCGGTGTTTCATTAGTGATGACCTCAGCACATCTCAATGGATTTGCATTTCCCCAGCTTGAGTTAACCCCTGATGCGGTAGTGGTAGAAACTTGGTCTGGTGTGATTATGCCGCTGGTGGTGATCTGCATTGCCCAAGCCTTTACCGCTAAGCAAAAAGAGGTGGCAATCGAAATGGCAGAGGATGCGATTTCAGAAAGCCAACATGTTGCCAACCAAGCGACGCAAAGTGAAGGTCAGCTCTCTATCGTGCTCGACCAAGCCAATTCGAATTCGGAGAGTCTACAAGGTGTTTCGGTTCATTTAGATCAGCAATCACAAGACTTGCATGCTCAAGTCGAAGTGTTGAATGTCAATTGTGAATCTCAAGCGAGCGCTGCAGAAGAGATGAGCCAACAACTCCATCAAATGACTCAAGGCATCGAAGAATCCAATTCATTTGTGGGTGAACTGAAAGAGCGCAGTGAAGCGGTGGGAACCAAAGCGCAAAAGAGCTCTGAGTCACTAGAAGCCTCAACCAGTGCAATCAGCCAGATCATTCAAAGTAATCAAGAAATCATGAAAGTCGCCGATTTGATTACTTCCGTAGCCGAACAAACCAACCTATTAGCACTCAACGCAGCAATAGAAGCCGCTCGAGCCGGTGAACAAGGACGAGGTTTTGCTGTGGTGGCCGATCAAGTGAGAGAGCTATCGGCGAAAAGCAGTCATTCTGCGATAGAGATTCGAACCTTGTTAGATCGCAGTAAAGAAGAAGTGGAAAACGGTCGAGCCATTATTGAAACTACGGCGAATGAAATGAACGGCATCATCTCAGAGGTTCAAACCATTTCTACTGATGTTAATCAGCTTACCAATATCATGGCGATGCAGATGAGCTCACTGAAAGAACTCGATCTCGCGAGTTCAGAGGTGGCGCAGAGTGTTGCAGAAACTAAATCAGTATCGGGTTTAGTGGCCAATTATGGTTCTGAATTAACAGGCCATGTTACTTCGGTAAAAGAACTGGTTGAAAGCCTGAATAGTGTGGTTTCCCAAGCTAAGCAAGCTTAAATAAATCACCTTAATAAACACAAAGAACTGGATAAGCATCCAGTTCTTTTATATTCTGTCCCTCAAATAATATTCCATCAAGAGAGTGAATTGTGATCGGACGCCTACGCGGTACATTAATAGAAAAACAGCCACCAGAGTTGCTAATCGAAGTCAGTGGTGTTGGTTATGAAGTACAAATGCCAATGAGCTGTTTTTATGAATTACCAAACGTTGGCGAAGAGGCAATTATCTACACTCACTTTGTCGTACGTGAAGATGCGCAGCTACTTTATGGTTTCAATACGGTAAAAGAGCGTGCTCTGTTCCGTGAAGTCATCAAAGCAAATGGTGTAGGTCCTAAGCTAGGCCTAGGCATACTTTCAGGCATGACCGCTAGCCAGTTTGTTCAGAGCGTTGAACGTGAAGATATCTCTACGTTGGTTAAACTTCCGGGTGTGGGTAAGAAAACCGCAGAGCGTCTTGTCGTTGAAATGAAAGACCGCTTGAAAGGGTGGGGAGCAGGTGATCTGTTTACGCCTGCAACGGATGCAGCGCCTATGGACTCTATGCCAACGGTTCACGATGCAGAAGAAGAAGCAGTAAGCGCATTACTTGCGCTGGGTTATAAACCAACTCAAGCCTCTAAAGTTGTTGCTCAAGTGGCTAAAGATGGCATGACAAGTGAACAATTGATTCGCGAAGCACTGAAGTCGATGGTTTAATACCTCATATACTTGTTCTACAAAATAGACTCATTCACTTTGCCTTTACACAGAGTCAAGAAGCGCAGAGTCAGGAAGAGCAGAGTTAGGAATAACAGAATTTATGATTGAAGCCGATCGCCTTATTGCACCGGACAACCCAGTATTCAAAGATGAAGATGTCATTGATCGTGCAATACGCCCTAAAGCACTGGCTGACTATCAAGGTCAGGATCACGTCCGTGGTCAGATGGAAATTTTCATCAAAGCAGCACAAATGCGTAATGAGGCGCTCGATCATCTGTTGATATTTGGTCCTCCAGGCTTGGGCAAAACTACATTGGCAAACATTGTTGCTAATGAAATGGATGTGAACATTCGTACTACTTCAGGACCTGTATTAGAAAAAGCAGGTGACTTGGCGGCATTGCTTACCAACCTTGAAGAAAATGATGTTCTATTCATTGATGAGATCCACCGTCTGAGCCCAGTGGTTGAAGAGGTGTTGTACCCGGCAATGGAAGATTACCAATTAGATATCATGATTGGTGAAGGCCCAGCGGCACGTTCTATCAAGATCGACCTTCCTCCTTTCACTTTGATTGGCGCAACCACTCGTGCTGGTTCACTGACATCGCCGTTGCGTGACCGTTTCGGTATTACTCAGCGTCTTGAGTACTATAAAGTTGAAGATTTACAAAACATCGTTCAACGAAGTGCTGATTGTCTTGGTCTTTCTATGGAATCGCAAGGGGCGTTAGAAGTTGCTCGTCGAGCTCGTGGTACGCCACGTATTGCTAACCGTTTACTGCGCCGTGTTCGTGACTATGCGGAAGTGAAAGGCGATGGACATATTTGCCCAGAGGTTGCTGATAAAGCGCTAAACATGTTGGATGTCGATGCTAAAGGTTTCGACTACATGGATAGGAAGCTTTTGCTTGCGATTATGGAGAAGTTTGGTGGTGGCCCGGTTGGTATAGACAACATGGCTGCGGCGATTGGTGAAGAAAGAGATACCATTGAAGATGTGTTAGAACCTTACTTGATTCAACAAGGTTATCTACAAAGAACGCCAAGAGGTCGAATCGCGACCGACAGAGCGTATTTACACTTCGGCATCGATAAACCATCTAATCGTTAATTTATTCATTTTTAAAGATCCCAGTTGCATAAGCGCTGGGATTTTTTGCTTTCTATTGAATAACAACTCTTTGAGCGAGTCGATAAAAAAGCTGAATAGCTCCCTCAAAAATGAAAACTTTGATTTCACGTTTGAATTGAGTAACAAAAAATGAAATAAGCTGTTATGTTTTTTGTTAATACTTTATGGGTAGTTGTAATTCATATGTTGATGCGGTGCTGAGCTTTTGTCACAGATATCATATGCTGCTATTAATAGAGACATAATTGGTGTGATTTTAATCATAACTGTTCAAAAATAACTCTAATTTGCTTGAATAAAATTGATACAAATCAACGCAAGGTTCTCCTATAAACCTTTTGAAACATACTGATTTTACCAGTAATATTAGCGCCAGCTATATTAGCTCATGCTTAACAATAATCTAACTATAACGGTACGTTTTTACTACAAATTTCAATTTGTAATAACAATCTCACGAATTGTTTTAACACGGATTTTTGCGGTGAATAATCACACAAGTGTCATTCAGCCGACACAAAGGAGTTACCATGATTGATGTTGTTGATCTGTCGCGATTGCAATTTGCATTTACAGCGATGTATCACTTCCTATTTGTTCCACTGACTTTAGGTATGGCATTTCTACTTGCCATTATGGAGTCAGTTTATGTAATGACTGGCAAGCAAATTTACAAGGACATGACTAAGTTCTGGGGTAAATTGTTTGGTATTAACTTTGCTCTTGGTGTAGCGACAGGCTTAACCATGGAGTTCCAGTTCGGTACTAACTGGTCTTACTATTCTCACTATGTTGGCGACATCTTTGGTGCTCCGCTGGCTATCGAAGCGCTTGTTGCATTCTTCCTAGAGTCTACTTTTGTTGGTCTTTTCTTCTTCGGTTGGGACAGATTGTCGAAGCGTCAGCACTTAGCGGTAACGTGGTTAGTAGCTCTTGGCTCTAACTTCTCAGCGCTTTGGATCTTGGTAGCGAACGGCTGGATGCAAAACCCAGTGGGTGCGGAATTTAACTTTGAAACCATGCGTATGGAAATGGTGAGCTTCGCTGAAGTTGTCCTAAACCCAGTAGCGCAGGTTAAATTCGTACACACAGTAGCGTCTGGTTACACTACGGGTGCAATGTTCATCCTTGGTATCAGCTCATACTACATTCTTAAAGGTCGTGACCTTGCGTTTGCTCGTCGCTCTTTTGCGATTGCAGCATCTTTCGGTATGGCGGCGATCTTGTCAGTAATCGTACTAGGTGATGAATCTGGTTACGAGCTTGGTGAAGTTCAAAAAGTGAAGCTAGCAGCTATTGAAGCTGAATGGCACACTGAAGAAGCACCAGCCGCGTTCACTGTATTTGGTGTTCCAAACCAAGAAACCATGCACACAGACTACGCAATTAAGATCCCTTACGTTATGGGTATTATTGCAACACGTTCTTTTGATACAGAAGTAACAGGACTACGTGACTTGCGCGACGATCACGTTGATCGTATTCGTACCGGTATGTATGCGTATGAGTTGCTTGAAAAGCTACGTGGTGGTGACCGTTCAGAAGAGAACAAAGCGGCATTTGACGAAGTAAAAGGTGACCTAGGTTACGGTCTGCTTCTTAAGCGCTACACAGACGATGTTGTTGATGCAACAGAAGACCAAATCCAAATGGCTGCGGATGATTCTATCCCAACAGTTTGGCCTCTATTCTGGTCGTTCCGTCTGATGGTTGCTTGTGGCTTCATCATGCTGTTTGTATTCGGTGCGGCGTTTGTTCAAACGTGTCGTCAGAAGATCGAACAGAAACCATGGGTACTTAAAGCGGCGCTATTCTCAATCCCACTACCTTGGATTGCGATTGAAGCAGGTTGGTTTGTTGCTGAATTTGGTCGTCAACCATGGGCGGTTGGTGAAATCCTGCCGGTTAACGTTGCTGCATCAGCACTGACTATTGAACAGCTTTGGACTTCTCTATTTGCAATTCTTGCACTGTACACAGTGTTCTTGATTGCTGAAGTTTACCTAATGCTGAAATTCGCACGTAAAGGTCCAAGTAGCTTAAAGACAGGCCGTTACCACTTTGAACAAAACGATAACTCTGTTGAAGACAAAGTTAGCCGTTCAGTCGAAGTATAAGTGAGGGAATATTATGTTTGATTACGAAAGCTTACGACTTATTTGGTGGGTATTGATCGGTGTTCTACTGGTTGGTTTCGCCGTAACTGACGGCTTTGACATGGGTGTTGCTGCTCTTTCACCGGTTATCGGTAAGAGCGACACTGAACGTCGTATTATGCTGAATACTATTGCCCCTCACTGGGATGGCAACCAAGTATGGCTAATTACGGCTGGTGGTGCATTGTTCGCTGCATGGCCATTGGTTTACGCAACGTCGTTTTCTGGTTTCTACTTCGCAATGTACGTGACGCTAGCAGCACTTTGGCTACGTCCACTTGCGCTTGATTACCGCTCAAAGATTGAAGAGCCAAAATGGCGTAAGGCATGGGACTACGCACTTTGCTTTAGTGGCACAGTTCCGCCAATCATCTTCGGTGTAGCATTTGGTAATTTACTACAAGGTGTTCCATTCGAGCTGAACTACCTGATGATGTCTAAGTATCATGGTACGTTCTTCGCTCTGCTAAACCCGTTTGCATTGCTATGTGGCGTGTTGGCTCTGATGTTGTTCGTGATGCAAGGTGCAACATGGCTTCAAATGAAGACAACAGAAGAACTGCACAGCCGCGCACGTAACGTTGCTCAGATCACTGGCCTAATTGCTATTGCTCTGTTCGTTATCGGTGGTTTCTGGGTTCAATCTATCGAAGGCTATGTAATTACAAGCACGATAGACACGTTTGCTGATTCAAACCCACTAAATAAAGAAGTATCACCTCAAGTTGGTGCTTGGATGACAAACTTCGAAACGTATCCAGCAATGTGGGCTGCGCCGATTCTTGGTGTAGTAATGCCACTGCTTGCTGTGATTGCATCTCGCTTTGAGCGTGGTGGTTTCGCATTCTTGTTCTCAAGCCTATCGAACGCTGGTGTTATTCTAACGGCTGGTTTTGCAATGTTCCCATTCGTAATGCCATCAAGCTGGAACCCTAACCATAGCTTGACTATGTGGGATTCAACAGCAAGTGAGCTAACGCTTGGTCTTATGACTGGAGTTGCGGCGGTAATGGTTCCTGTGATTCTTGGCTACACAACGTGGACATACTACAAAATGTTCGGCCGTCTAGATAAGAAACACATCGAAGATAACGACGTTTCAGCTTACTAAGCTAGAAGTTAAATAACTTAGGAGAAATTTTATGTGGTATTTCGCATGGATTTTGGGTGTACTTCTAGCATGTGCATTCGGCATCATCAATGCTCTATGGTTAGAGCATTCAGAAATGATGGATAAAGACAGTGAGTAATCTCGCAGAGCAAATCGCTAAACTGCATCAACCTATGGATAAGACTCTGTTAAGAGCTTTATCTCTAGTATTGGGTTTCATGCATGTAGGTTTAGTGATGTGGGAACCTGAAGCGTATGCGACAAGCATCGGTGGCTTTAATGCGATCATCGGGCCAATGTTCATTTGGGCAGCATGTTCAAGCATGGTTTACGGTATCGGATTTAAGCCGAGAGCTTGGATGTGGCAACTACTGTTCAGCCCATACGTTTCACTCACAATTTTGCTCTACCTAACGGTGCTGCGCCTTTTATAAAAGGCAAAGGATTTAGGTTCATAACGACGTGAACCTTTATACTTGTTGGGTTTTTAGCCAAAAAGAGGTCATCTTATACAGATGGCCTTTTTTTTCGTCTCTTAAATCAAAAAATTCACAGCGATATACTATTAATGATAAGGAGTTAGGTTATAGTGAGATCTTTATCGTTTTGAATTGTGGTATCAAATTGCAGGGATTATCTAAGCCATTTACGTGGCCAGTGACAGTGTATTACGAAGACACCGATGCAGGTGGTGTTGTATACCATTCAAACTATCTTAAGTTTTTCGAACGCGCTCGAACTGAGATGTTGCGCTCAATTGGCGTCTCTCAGCAAGTCTTGTTAGAACAAAATATCGGTTTTGTAGTCCGACATATGGACATCGATTTTATTCAAGGTGCGCGCCTTGATGATTCTTTACAAGTCATTACAAATATTTACGAGTTGAAGCGAGCTACCTTGGTCTTCTGTCAAGAGATCGTAAATCCTGATGGCAAAGCATTGTGTAAAGCAATGGTTAAGGTAGCATGTATCGACAATCAAAAAATGAAACCCAAAGCAATGCCAACATTTATTCTCACGGAGCTAACGAATAGTGACTGCTGAAATCTCAATCTTAGGCCTAATTTTAGAAGCTAGCTTACTAGTTAAGATGGTCATGCTAATTCTCATGGGCATGTCTGTTGTTTCTTGGGCGATGATCATCAAACGAAGCAAAGTATTATCTCAAGCTACTAAACAAACTGACGTGTTTGAAGATAAGTTCTGGTCTGGTGTTGATCTCGCTAAATTGTATCAGGAGAGTAATAAGCGCAAAGACGAACTCTCTGGTACTGAAGAGATTTTTTACGCCGGCTTCACAGAGTTTGCTCGCCTTCGAAAATCAAATGCAGCGTCTCCAGACTTCATCATGGAAGGCACTGGTCGTGCAATGCGTGTTGCGGTTGCTCGCGAAGTTGATGAACTCGAAACGAACTTACCTTTTTTGGCGACCGTCGGTTCTATCAGCCCATACATTGGCCTATTTGGTACGGTTTGGGGCATCATGCACTCATTCATCGCATTAGGTGAAGTGAAGCAAGCGACATTAGCAATGGTTGCTCCTGGTATTGCAGAAGCACTGATCGCGACAGCAATGGGCTTATTCGCGGCGATTCCCGCTGTGATGGCGTATAACCGTTTTAGCAGCCGAGTTGGTAAGTTAGAGCACAACTACGCGACTTTCTCTGAAGAGTTCCATAGTATTCTTCACCGTCAAGCGATGGCTGGCAGGGAATAATAGATGGCCGGATACCAACCTAAAAAACGCAAAATGACAGCAGAGATTAACGTTGTACCTTACATCGACGTTATGCTTGTTTTGCTGATCATTTTTATGGTGACTTCGCCATTTGTTACTCAAGGCGTAGATGTTGAATTGCCTCAAGCTTCAACGGCCAAATCTGCACAAGATCTATTGGGTGACGACAACGCGAGTTTCATTATCGTTGAAGTGAACAAAGACGGTGAGCTTGGTTTGAGTGTGAACAACGAAGAAGTACAGCGTGGTTTATCGATGGAAGACATTATCGTCCGAGTGAAAGCTGAGCTGTCTCTTAAGCCAAACTCTCCAGTGGCTGTTGGTGGTGATGCCGCAACGCCTTACGCTGAAGTGGTTATCTTACTTGATGAATTAAGCCGTGCAGGTGTGCCAAAGGTTGGCCTTTTAACGGATATAAGGGAATAGCTCCGTAGCATTCATGAAAGCGAATAATAAAAAATCCAATAATTTCAAAACGCCGCTTCTAATTTCAATCGGGCTGCATGTCATTCTATTCGTCGCTCTTATTTGGGGAGCAGACTTCACGATGTCAGAACCTAAGCCAACAGGGCAGATGGTTCAAGCTGTGGTGATTGATCCTCAGTTGGTTCGCCAGCAAGCTCAACAGATTCGTCAACAAAGAGAAGCGGCGAGCAAAAAAGAGCAAGAGCGTTTAGATAAACTAAGACGTGAAAGCGAACGACTTGAAAAAAATCGTAAAGCTGAAGAAGAGAACATTCGAAAGCTGAAAGAAAAACAAGCCAAAGAAGCCAAAGCGGCTCGCGACGCGGAAAAGCGTCGAGTTGAAAATGAAAAGCAACGTAAAGTTGAAGAGGCTCGCTTAAAACAAGAGAAAAAGAAAGCCGCTAAAGCAGAAGCTGATCGTAAGTTGAAAGAAGCCGCGGTTGTGAAAGCAGAAAAAGAACGCAAGGCAAAAGAAGCGGCCATTGCTAAAGCTGAACAAGAACGCGTGGCGAAAGAAAAAGCCGCTAAAGAGGCCGCTGAAAAAGCTCGTAAAGAAAAAGAAGCCGCTGAGCGTGCTGAGAAACAACGTATAGCGAAAGAGAAAGAAGCGGCAGCAGCCGCGGAGAAAGCCCGTAAAGCAAAAGAAGCTGCAGCAAGAGCCGAAAAAGAGCGCAAACAACAAGAGGCAGCATTGAACGACATCTTTGCTGGGCTTGAAACTGAAGCGACTCAAAACTCTTCAGCTAGACAACAATTTATTAGTGATGAGGCGCAGCGTTATGGTGCTATCTATACCCAACTCATTCAACAAAACTTGTTGTTAGAAGACAGCTACAGAGGTCGTTCATGTCGAGTGAACCTAAAGCTTATTCCAACGGGATCTAATGCGATATTAGGTAGATTGAGTATCTTAGATGGTGACAGTCGCTTATGTGCGGCAACGAAGCGTGCGGTAGCACAAGTGCAATCTTACCCGTTACCTAAGGACCCAGACATTATAAAATCACTGAAAGACATTAACTTAACTGTATCACCAGAGTAAAAGGACGAACTTGTGTTAAAGAAACTATTACTGAGTTTTGTTTTCTTAATAGCTACAAGCAGCCAGTTTGCCCATGCGGCACTGGAGCTGGTTATTACAGATGGTATTAACTCTGCACGACCTATCGCTATTGTTCCTTTCCGTTGGGAAGGCGCAGGACCATTGCCGCACGATGTGTCAGCAGTTATCGCTTCTGACTTGCAACGCAGTGGTAAATTCAGCCCAGTTGCGACAAGTAAAATGCCTCAAACGCCATACAGCGAAACCGAGGTGAATTTTGATGCTTGGACTAACCTAGGTGTTGATTCACTGCTAACAGGTAGCATCACTAAAAATGCCGAAGGGCAGTATGTGGTGAACTACCAACTGATCGACATTGTTCGTGGTCAACTGACTAAAGGGCAAAGCCGTGCACTAAGCGATGAAGGCCAATTAGTACTTTCTAAAGATCATGTGCTGTTCAACAAGAAAGCGACAGTGCCAGGTAAACGCTTGAGAGAGTACGCACACCGAATCTCTGATTTAGTGTATGAAGAGCTAACGGGTGAGAAAGGGGCGTTTCTAACGCGTATCTCTTACGTAGTTGTGAACGACAAAGACAAATATCCGTACCAGCTTCGTGTTGCTGACTACGACGGCTTTAACGAGCGTTTGGTGCTTCGTTCTAAGCAACCTCTTATGTCACCAGCATGGTCGCCAGACGGTAAGAAGCTTGCGTATGTGAGTTTCCAAAATGGCCAAGCTGAAATATTCATAATGAATATTTATACGGGTGAGCGCGAGAAAGTGACGTCATACCCTCGTCATAATGGTGCGCCAAGATTCTCGCCAGATGGTAAAACGTTGGCATTGGTATTGTCTAAAACAGGCAGCCTTCAGGTGTACACGCTCGACCTTGCTAGCCGCAAGCTGACTCAAATTACCCGCGGTCGTTCTAACAATACTGAACCATTCTGGCACCCAGATGGCAAGTCTCTAATTTTCACATCTGATCGTGGTGGTAAACCACAGATTTATAATGTAAATTTGTCAAATAATTCGACATCTCGTATTACTTGGCAGGGTAGCCAAAACTTAGGTGGCCAGATCACTCCTGACGGACGGTTCCTGATTATGGTTAATCGTAGCAATTCGGGTTTTAACTTGGCTAAACAAGATTTGGAAACTGGTGCGGTTCAGGTGCTAACAAAAACATTGTTAGATGAATCTCCAAGTATTGCACCGAATGGAGGTATGGTTATCTATAGCTCTATTTACAACAAAACAAACGTACTATCGATGGTTTCTATCGATGGTCGTTTTAAGGCTAGATTACCAGCAACGAACGGACGCGTAAGAGCACCTTCGTGGTCACCGTTTCTCTAGTCGATTTGATACATTCTTTTAGCTATTGATAGTGTTAACTATTGTGGCATTTAACTATCTATAGCACTTAGTAGCTGTAGAAACTAAGTTTGATAACGTAAGGAAAAAAAGATGCAACTTAACAAAGTTCTTAAAGGCTTGATGATTGCACTACCAGTGATGGCAGTAACGGCATGTAGCTCAACTGATGAAGCAACTTCTGCAACATCTGGCACAGAAAGCAACCAAACAACTTCAGGTTCAGAAGGTAACGTAGATACAACTGTTGTAACGCCAATTGACGCTAACGGTCAACTGTCTGAGCAAGAGCTTAAAGAGCAAGCGCTACGCGAAACTCAAACAATCTACTTCGCATTCGATAACTCTACTATCGCTGGCGACTACGAAGAAATGCTTGCAGCTCACGCAGCATACCTAGTTAAGAACGTTGATATGAACGTTACTGTTGAAGGTCATGCTGATGAGCGCGGTACTCCTGAGTACAACATCGCACTTGGTGAGCGTCGTGCACAAGCTGTAGCGAAATACCTACAAGCTCTAGGTGTTCAAGCAGACCAAATCTCTATCGTAAGCTACGGTGAAGAGAAGCCACTTCTTCTAGGTCAATCTGAAGACGTGTACGCTAAAAACCGTCGTGCAGTACTAGTTTACTAATTTCAGTAGGCTATATAATTGAGGAATTGCCTCATGTTCAGTAACACAAAGCGAGTCATTTTGCTTTCGTTACTGGCAAGTGCAGCGAACACCACGTTCGCTGCACCAGCTCCAGTATCCGATCTCAATAGCACCGCAACAAATTCATCATCTTCCTCTCGATCAGCATCTAACGAATCAGATATTGAGCGTTTAGAGCGCTTGCTTCAAAATCGTAATCTCGTTCAGCTTCAAATGCAGCAGCAAATCGACGATATGTCACTGGAGATCAGTGAACTTCGTGGTGAGTTGGAGCGAAACAGCTACGATATGAAACAAATGCTCGAGCGCCAACGTGAATTGTTCATTGAACTGGATCGTGTGAGAGGCGAGGTGAAAGCAGCAGGAACAGCAACGGTAGCAGTAGCAGCGAGCGAAGGCTCTAAGGATGCTTCTGGTACGTTCAGTACTGATGTTGATGAGCAAACCGCTTATCAAAATGCTGTAGATATGATTCTAAAGCAACGAGACTACACGGGTGCGATTGCAGCATTCCAAAAGTTTCAAAAAGACTTCCCAGACTCGACCTTCACGCCTAACACCCATTATTGGTTAGGTCAGCTTTATTTCGCTAAAAAGCAAGATAAGGAAGCTGTGAAGAGCTTTGCCGCTGTTGTGTCATACAAAGACTCCAACAAGCGCTCTGATGCTCTGGTTAAGCTTGGTGACATAGCTACGCGTAACAACAACGCGACGCAAGCTAAGAAATATTACCAGCAAGTTGTAACCGAGTATCCAAACAGTGCTTCGGCTAAAGTGGCTAAAACCCATTTGTAAACAAAATAGGGGTGCTCAGGTACCTCTTTTTTATATCTGATCACTTTCTTTTTGTGTCTACTTCTCTTCTTTGTAATGCCAACGCATCGCTTTGTTTATGCGTTTTAAGCATTAGTTAGTCATCGCTTGAAACCAATCCTTTTTGATCCCAATCGCTGTCCTGTGTAGAATACTCTAATTCTCGGAAGAAGTTGCGTAGAGCAAGAGCAATGAGTCATATACTAGATAAAATCGATACAGTTTACCCGTTTCCGCCTAAGCCAGTTCCACTGAGCGACGCTCAGAAGCAGGCCCACATCGCAAACATCAAAACACTACTTCAAGAAAAAGATGCAGTTCTAATTGCACACTACTACACAGATCCTGAAATTCAGGCCCTGGCTGAAGCAACTGGTGGTTTTGTTGGCGATTCATTAGAAATGGCTAAGTTTGGTAACCGCCATTCTGCAAGCACTTTGATCATCGCTGGCGTTCGTTTTATGGGGGAGTCAGCAAAGATTCTTACACCTGAAAAACGCATTCTAATGCCAACACTAGAAGCTGAATGTTCTCTTGATCTTGGCTGTCCTGCAGACAAATTTACAGAATTTTGTGATGCTCACCCTGACCATACAGTGGTTGTATACGCGAATACCTCTGCGGCTGTTAAGGCTCGTGCAGACTGGGTAGTTACGTCGAGCATCGCTTTAGAAATCGTTGAAAGCCTAGACGCAGAAGGCAAACCCATTATTTGGGGCCCAGACCGTCACCTAGGTTCTTACATCGCAAATCAAACTGGCGCTGACATGTTGCTTTGGCAAGGTGAGTGTATTGTTCATGACGAGTTCTCAGCTGATGCTTTGAAGAAAATGAAATCAGTATACCCAGAAGCGGCTATTTTGGTTCACCCAGAATCACCAGCAAGCGTGGTTGAACTGGCTGATGCTGTTGGTTCAACAAGTCAATTGATCAAGAAAGCAAAAGAGCTGCCTCATCCACAGATGATTGTCGCGACAGACAAAGGTATCTTCTTCAAAATGCAGCAACTGGTTCCTGAAAAAGAGCTGATTGAAGCGCCGACAGCAGGTGCCGGTGCAACTTGTCGAAGCTGCGCGCACTGTCCTTGGATGGCAATGAACGGCCTTGAAGCGATTGAAAATGCGCTTGAGAATGGTGGCGAGCAACACGAGATCTTCGTTTCTGACGAACTGCGCGTGAAGTCCCTTATCCCATTGAACCGCATGCTAGATTTTGCTGAGCAGCTTAACGTGCAAGTGAAAGGCAACGCTTAATCTAATGACGTGAGGTTATAAATAATCCAATATTTATAACTATGCAGTCTTTATAATGTGGTGCATTTGTCATCATTAAAAAACCAGCCGCAGTGCTGGTTTTTTTTGTATCTGAATATTAGCCTCTATCTAGTCTGACTAGTAGCTGCTGTTTGCATTAGATATGTACCAATCGTAGCAAATACCACTATTAGTAATAGCTATCAGTTAATAAGTCCTGATTTTTATGGACATGGTAAGTCTGAGACAGAGTGTTCACGAGCCAGTATCAGCGAGATGGTCAGTCCGCACGAGCGCTTTAGCAGGAGAGCAATATTCGATTATTGGTGTCAGTGATAGCGGAATTGCAGGCTACCGCTTAACTATTCAAGAGATGAGTAGGATTACGTACTCAGCCTGCTAATCATTTGCTCAAGTACCTCTCTAAAGCTCTTAACTCTGTCTCAGATTAACTCTACATAAGCTTAATACTGTCTTATTTTTAATTTTTCTTCCCTTCTTCATGAATAGGGCGTCTCGTTAGGTGCTCGAACCATCAAAAATCAGAATTCTCAATTCAAGTTAATTAATGCTAGTGATAATTATTATCAATATTAAATGAGAATGCTTTACATTTAAATATGCAACCGATAAGGTACGGTTGAAAATTCGTCAGGTCATTGAAAGGGAAATCATTTTTCAATTTATTCGTTGAGTGACTTAGGGCTTGTTCAATGTGACGGTTTTCAGTCGGAATTTTGGCTCATGTATTAAAGCAGTGGTCAATAAGGAGCTAAGGAAGTACAGCTTATACTCATTTTGAGTTGTTGCGTTTTCAACACCTTTTGAATGTCTTCCCTAGTTTTCATTATAAATGCCGTTACATGAGCCCACCTAAAGTTAATGCTTAATCAAGGAGAATTTTAAATGACAGCATTACGCCCCGCGACAGTGAATGAGCTAGGAAATAGCAGATTCAAACTTCGCACCTTATCTGCAATCATCATGGGACTTAGTGTAAGTGGTCAAGCTTTTGCAGCGACAAACAATAATAATGAAACTACCACTAACGAAGATAAAATTACTTTTGAAGTTACCGTGTATGGCGAAAAAATAGAACGTTCGATTTATGATACAGGCTCAAGCGTGCATGTGTATGATGAAGATCGTATCGCGAGTACTCCAGGCGCATCTGAGGTCGACGATCTGCTGCAGTTAACACCAAACATTGTGGATTCAGGGCAGGGTAATAACCTACCATCGATTCGTGGTGTTGATGGTTCTGGACCTTCTATTGGCGGGTTGGCTGCTTTTGGTGGCTCCGTGCCAAGGTTGAACCTTTCAATTGATGGACGTTCACTCAGCTATTCTGAAGTTGCGTTTGGCCCTCGTTCTTTATGGGATATGCAGCAAGCGGAAATTTATCTTGGACCGCAAAGCTACGTTCAAGGCCGAAATGCATCTGCGGGTGCTATCGTTTTAAAATCTAATGATCCGACTTACGATTTTGAGAGCAAAGTAAAGGCTGCTATTGGTCAGCAAGACTATTCTCAAACCGCAGCGGTTATCTCGGCGCCAATACTAGAAGATCAACTGGCCTTCAGATTGAGTGTTGATCAACAAAAACGCAGTAGTTACGCAGACCTTACTGCTTATGAACCAGTCGGTGACCCTAATCGCATTGAAATGACGACAGCTCGTGGTAAATTTTTGCTAGAGCCAGCAGGCCTTCCTGGGTTCAAAACCACGTTAACGATTGCCCATATGGATACTGTGGGACCTCAATCTGAATCTCAACAAACAAAGATCAATAGAGCTGTTTACGAAACTCAGTCAACAAGCGGCATTTGGGATGTATCTTATGACATCTCAGATACGTTAGTGTTTGAAAATAATTTGATCTACACCGATCGCACTTACGACCGAATCACTGACCCTGCGGGCAGAAAGCAGGATTTCAAATCCCAAGGTAATGAGTTCCAAATAGAGCCTTTGGTTCGATTTGATTCCCTTAGCGAAGATCTCTCTGGTTTGTTTGGTTTACGCTACTTCAAATCTGAAGATGACGATGTATTTGAACAGACTGGGTCATCTATACCAATGGAAGGCAAAAACCGTGCTATGTCGGCATTCGCTGAAGTGACGTACTTGGTGATGCCGAGCATCGAAGTTGTAGCGGCAGGGCGATTCGAACGCGAAAGCAAAAAACGCTATGTTGCCCCGGGTCGTTTTGGCTTAGATTATGATGAAACATCAAATGTATTCCTTCCCAAGCTTGAAGTTGCCTATAAGCCTGAATCAGACCAAACCGTGGGTATCCGAGCAGCTAAGGGCTTTAACTCTGGAGGTGGCGGCGTTGGCTTCAATAACAAAACGTGGGCATTTTCTTCATATACGTACGAAGACGAATACGTTTGGAACTATGAATTCTTCACTCGCCATAGTCTGCTAGATAATGAACTTGAGTTAACAACTAACGTCTTCTACAACGACTACGATAATTTCCAAGTTCTGGAGACTTCATCAAAAGGTGATGTGAAAGTTGATAATGTTGATGAAGCATATACCTACGGTGCAGAACTAGGAAGCCGTTGGTTAACGACATCAAACCTAGAACTATTGGCTTCACTTGGTTTGTTGAAAACAAGTTACAAAGATCATGCTAATAGCTCAAAAGAACTCGCTCGAGCCCCTTCTTTGACGGCAAGCTTCGGTGCTTTATACATGTTTGCTGAGAATTTCGAATTGAGTGGTAATGCGAATTACACTGGAGATTACTTCAGTGACGTTGAAAACTCAGCTAACCAGAGTATTGATGCTTACTGGGTTGCAAATGCACAAGTTGCCTATGTGTTTACTAACGGACGTATGTCTTTATTCGCTACAAACTTGTTTGATTCTGAAAAAGAAACATTCAATTTTGGTGGAGACGATATTACGAAGCAAGCACCTCGCCAAATTGGTGGTTCAGTAGAATTGTACTTCTAATCGGTTAGATATAAGAAAACGCCTTGCTCAAAACAAGGCGTTTATTTTGAAATCATTAGCATGGAAAGTGGCGAAGACCCTATGAGTAAAACTCTGAACATTAGGAGAGGCTCCCACCAAAGTCATGCTTTCCCCTCAATACTGTAGATCTCTTTAAGAGGAAAATTGATGAGCGATCAACCAGTGCGTTTACATCCGATGTTGTTGGACTTTGTTCGTAAGGAGAAGATCTCAAAGCATCTACTGCGAGTAACTGTTACGGGCGACTCTTTAAAAGGGTTCCCTGAAGATCAAAATGGTACACACATAAAAGTGTTTTTCCCCAATAGAGCTAGTGGGATATTGCAGTTACCTTACCGAGAAGGTGAAACTGTGATTTGGCCTGAGCATAAACCCGTGCCCCGAGCCTATACCGTAAGAAAGTATCGAGCTGATGTGAATGAGCTTGATATCGATTTCGTGATCCACGGAACCGATTCTCCCGGCGGCGGGTGGGCAATTAAAGCAGAACAAGGTTTCCAAATTGGCCTTGTAGGTCCTGCTGGGCCTGACCCATTACTTGAACCCGCAGATTGGCATATTATTGCGGGAGACTTAACAGCAGTACCAGCCATTAGTGCGATTTTGGAGAGCCTTCCCTCTGACACTCAAGGCTATGTATTTATCGAGATAGAGGATGCCGCAGATAAGCATGATATTCAGCATCCGCAAGGTCTGGTTCTGAAGTGGCTAATTAGAGACGAAAATAGCGATCAATCTCTATTGAGCGAAGCTATTTCCGGCTTAATTGCACCGAATGGATCTCACTCGCTTTCGGCTTTCATTGCGGGTGAAAATGAAAGCGTGATTGCGTGTCGTAAAGCGCTTAAACAAGAGTACAAGCTGTCTAAAAAAGATATGTATGCGATTCCTTACTGGAAACGAGGTAAGGATGAAGAAGCGTACCATGATGAACGTCATGAAGTTATGGATGAAGAGTACTAATCAGCTTTATTGAAGTTATTCGATAGATGTTTCAGCCATGATTTTTCTGATTTAGTAATCACCACAGCAAGTCCATCTTAATAATTAAACTCAGACTAAATGAAGTGCAAGTAGTAAATGAGAATCAATGTAATTTTTAAAATCAATATTGTGTTTAAGTTCGTTGTTGTTTTTTTGATTTCAGCTTCGGCTTCTGTTTTCGCAGAAACCGAAATGACATATCAAAATACTTATCCCAAGACTTTCGTCAATGCGGATGGCTCACAGACAGTGATCCCATCTAAACCGACTCGAATCCTTTCTACCTCGGTGACGATTAGCGGGACGCTACTGGCTATTGATGCTCCTTTAGCCGCAACAGCACTCACTTATGAAGGAAAGTTTTTTAGTCAATGGGCAGATATTGCTGAACAGAGAAGCGTGGAAAAGGCATGGCCTGCCGGCAGCGTTGATTTAGAGTCTGCCTATATCTATGAACCTGATTTGATTGTTGTAGCATGGCGCGGTGGTGATTCGGCGAGAGATCAAATAGCTGAATTTAAGCAAATAGCACCAACCATTATTTTGGATTACACCGCACAATCATGGCAAGACTTGGCTTTGAGGCTTGGACAGGCGACAGGGTTAGAAGAACAAGCCCAACAAAAAATTAGCCAGTTTGAGTTGTTCGTTAACCAGAGTAAAAACAAGCTACAGATACCAGAAGGCGAAACCAATATTGTGGCGTATTTTGGACCTGGAGCAACCAATGCTATCGCATTAGAGGACGGCGTTCATGCCGACTTGCTCATTGACCTCGGTTTCAAAATGGAAGTGCAAAATCGTCAATGGCATGACAACACCGTGCCTTTATCAGATTTTATGCGAGTCCACTTTGAACTGCTGACTCAACTTAAAGCTGATACAACATTTTTGCTAGAAGCGAGTGATGATAGCGCTAATCGATTTATGCACGACCCAATCCTGATCAACCTTCCGTCCGTCCGGAATAAACAAGTCTTTGGTTTAGGTGAAAATTCATTTCGTATCGATATGTATAGTGCTACTGAAATCGTTAACGACATTGTTCAGCTTTTTGAACGAGATACAAATGCAGGTTAATGGCTAATGCCGATGGGAAATGGGTAAAGGATGTCCGTGATGACAAGTATTGCTA
This sequence comes from Vibrio sp. 10N.239.312.C11, assembly GCF_041466065.1. Classification (NCBI taxonomy): domain Bacteria; kingdom Pseudomonadati; phylum Pseudomonadota; class Gammaproteobacteria; order Vibrionales; family Vibrionaceae; genus Vibrio; species Vibrio sp. 10N.239.312.C11. The sequence goes on along the minus strand of NZ_JBFSRZ010000053.1, from coordinate 11,875 downwards.
GTCCTGCAGAAGCATTTGAACAGATAAGAAATGGACAACGACAACGACGACGATGGCTGATAGCGGGAGTCGTGTTGTTATTTTTTGCCTCGTGTTTTAGCCTTTTTATCGGCACGCATTACATATCGCCGGTAGTGACTTTGGATGCGATTTTTTCTTTTGATCCAACCAACAGTGATCATCTATTGGTTGTCCACCTTCGAATTCCACGCACCTTGTTAGCTTTAGTTGTTGGCGGTGCGCTTGGTGTTTCTGGCGTTATCATGCAAAGCTTAACTCGTAACCCATTAGCAGATCCTGGGATACTCGGTGTCAATGCGGGGGCGACAGTTGCCATAGTATCAGCGATAGCCTTTCTGGGCATCCATGATATGGCCTATGTGATGTGGTTTGGTTTACTTGGGGCGGCTGTTTCCGGAGCGGGTGTTTTTGCCCTTGCTGGGGTAAATAAAGGGGTTAACCCTGTAAGAGTTGTATTGGCGGGAACTGCTTTGTCGGTTGTGTTGCTTGCGCTGACTCATATGATCACAATAAACAGCAATGAAATGGTGTTTGAACAATATAGACATTGGGCTGTGGGGTCATTTCAAGGGCGAGGTTACGATGTCTTGATCCCGGCTGCCATGTTAATAGCCATTGGATTAGCAATCGCGTTTTCATTAAGTAAAGCCTTAGATACTGTCTCGTTAGGGGACGATATTGGTCACGCCTTAGGTGTTAACCCGATCAAAATATGGTGTTTTGCTTCTATTGCTATTGTGGTTTTAGCGGGGACCTCTACTGCGGCGGCTGGTCCTATCAGCTTTGTTGGTCTTACTGCCCCTCATATTGCAAGGATGGCGGCGGGGCCTGATCATAAATGGTTGATGCCTTTCTCTTTACTGATAGCATCCATTCTGGCAGTTGTCGCCGATGTACTAGGCCGGATCGTCGGGTATCCCAATGAGATCAGTGTAGGCATTATGATTGCTCTAATCGGCGGGCCATTCTTTGTATTCTTAGTGAAACGTTGGAAGATATCTCTCCTATGATGATTGAGCCTTACACTCTTCAACATTCTGGCTCGGGAAGTGTTGTACGCTTCGGTCAGTTTTCTTTCTGTTATCAACCGTCTCATATACTTGTCGCTTTGATTTTGTTGATATCAGTTTGCGCTATTGCAACTTATTCCATGACATTGGGTAAGTTTAATATCTCGTTGCCTCAAGTGGCCGATATCATTCTTGGGGTTGAAGAGGGGGGCGTAAAAGAGCGAATAATTCTTAACATAAGACTACCGAAGGTTCTTACTGCGGTCTTTGTTGGGGCTGCGTTAGGCATTTCTGGTGCGGTATTTCAATCGGTATCAAGAAATGCTCTTGGTTCTCCAGATGTCATTGGCTTCACTACGGGGGCTGCTACCGGGGCAATTGCTCAAATAGTTTTGTTTGAGCAAGGGGCTATCGAAGTGGCAATCGCGGCGATAGTCGGCGGAGTAATCACGGCTGTTATCGTTTACTTACTTGCGGTAAAAACAGGAGTGGTTGGAGGGTATCGCCTAATACTCACTGGTATTGGGATCGGGTCCATTTTGAGTGCGCTGAACAGCCTGATGTTAGTTAAGGGTAATTTAGACAATGCCATTTTGGCCAATCTATGGCTTGCAGGATCACTGCATGCTAGGACATGGACACATGTTTATCCTGTACTTATAGGGGTATGTCTCCTCCTCCCTTTTATGATGATGCTAAAGCGTGCGCTTGCCATGATAGAGATGGGGGATGACATCGCAACTCAGCTGGGTATCCGAGTAGAGCGAGTCCGTCTTTCTATGATTTTCTTTGCTGTGGTCTTAGCCGCATTCGCGACAGGAGCTGCTGGGCCTATTGCCTTTATTGCCCTTGCTGCTCCTCAATTAGTTGGTCGATTGAGAAAGTCGCGAGCATTATCCTTGTTCTCCTCAGCTCTTATGGGCGCGTTGTTGGTCTTAACCGCGGATGTTTTAATTCAATGGTTGCCTTTTCAAGCAAGCGTGCCCATAGGCAGGATGACGGGTATTGTAGGTGGCATATATTTAATTTGGCTATTGACTCGATCTCGCCAGTTTTAAGCATAGGTACTCATATGATTAATGAGAGCGATACTTCTTAAGTTTACCGATTATTTGTCAAGTATATGAGTGTTAGAGCAAGACTCGTTTTACCGAGTTAGATCAGTACTCAAAAATGACAAGTTGGTCCAATGGGTTATGGTGTACCCAACTGAACTTGAAATTGTGTAACGCTGCCTGTTTTAGCCCCGAAGAAACCAAGCGTAACCTTAAGCAGCAACAAGTCTAGTCTTGATGCTGCGCTTTCCCAAGTAACTGAATGGCTAGAGCTATTGAGTTAAGCAATCAAACAGCTAATTGGCTAAATAAGCAAATAGCTAAAGGTTACTTAGGGGATATTGTTTAACTTAAATGAATCAGAAGTTTATGAGCCTATCGACACCGGTTAAATCCAACATTACCTCTCGACTAAATGGAAATAACCTTAAACTTGCATACGATAATCGCGTTATTTGTGAAAATCTCGAACTTAATATTCCTGAAGGTAAATTTACGGTCATTGTCGGGCCCAACGGGTGCGGAAAGTCTACCTTATTGAGAAGCTTGTGCCGCTTGTTGAAACCTTCTCAAGGTAAAATTTATCTTGATGGTCAGAATATTCAAAAGGTGCCAGCTAAAGAGTTGGCGAGAGAGTTAGGGTTACTGCCGCAAAGCTCACAAGCTCCTGAAGGGATTCGAGTCGTTGATTTGGTGGCAAGAGGTCGCTACCCGCATCAAAAACTGTTTAAGCAGTGGAGCTTAGATGATCAAGAGGCGGTCTTTCAAGCGATGGAAGATACTGGTGTCACCGATTTGGCCGAGAGGCAGGTCGATGAACTCTCTGGAGGTCAGAAACAACGAGTTTGGATCGCCATGGTATTAGCGCAAAAGACACCGATAGTATTACTTGATGAGCCAACAACTTATTTGGACGTCGCACACCAGATTGATTTGTTGGAGTTGTTCCGTAGCCTCAATAGAGAAAAAAAACATACTATCGTTGCCGTGCTGCATGATTTGAATCAAGCCTGTCGTTATGCGGATCATCTGATTGCATTTGCTGGTGGAGAAATTGTCGCGCAAGGCGAACCTAAGTCTTTAATTGACGCCAAACTCGTTAAGCAAGTATTTGGCTTAGATAGCGTTATTATTGATGATCCCGTAAGTCATACTCCATTGATTGTGCCTTTGGGGAAGTAACTCATATGACTTTTTGCTCAGTTTTGATTAACTCCAGAAATTGTTTGTAGATATTTCTAAGTCTTTTTGTACCTAAATGTGGACTATTGGCATTATTTTGGGCTCATGTGCCTTTTTCTTAAGATACATCTTGTTGATATCATTTATTTTTTCTAGCATGTAACTAAGAGAAATGGATTAGAGGCTCTAATGATAATCTGGTTACAACTCAAACGTTGGGTCAAAGCGAATATCTTTGTTTTGAATGGTAAAAACCTACTGTTTACTTTCCTCGGCTACGTGTTTTTATCGTGGTCGACATTGTATTTAGCGGGTGAAACGGACTTAACCAACTCGTTTACTACATTTGCATACTATTTAGTCGTGACGGCTTCTACAGTTGGTTATGGCGATTTGTCACCGACAACGGAAGCGGGGCGATGGATTGTTATTTTGTTTGTTATCCCTGGAGGGCTCAGCCTTTTCGCTGCTTTATTGGGTAAGGTGGCAACAGAAGGTGTTGAATATTGGCGAGCGGGCTTGTTAGGTAAAAGGAGAGTTAGAGTGGAAAACCACATTTTGATGTTGGGGTGGAATGAACAAAGAACCATTCATCTCATCCGTATGCTGCAACATGAAGAAACGGGCAAGCGACCAATCGTATTATGTACGCGTTCAGATATCGAAAATCCGTTACCCGGTGAGATCAATTTCGTTAAGGTAAACAGCTACACCGATGGTAAAGAGATGGAGAAAACGGGCATTGAGTCAGCCAGCTGTATTCTTATTGATAACCCCGAAGACGACATCACGCTGTCTGCAGCGCTTTATTGTGCGAACCGAAACCCTAAGGCTCATCTTCTGGTTTACTTTAAAGATGAGGCGTTGAGCGATTTACTGCATCAACATTGCCCAAACTCTGAATGTATTCCGGCAGTGGGTGCCGAAATGCTGGCTAAAGCTGCGGTTGATCCCGGTTCAAGTGCGCTTCATCAAGAGCTTTTAAGCTCAACTAGAGGTATGACACAGTATTCGACGTATTACCCTAAAGATGCCGAACCTGTAACCGTCGCGCCTATTTTCTCTGTATTCAAAGAGAAGTATAAAGCAACGCTGATCGCGATTGATACGGGGAGTGGTATAGAGCTTAATCCGGAGTTAGACCAAGTTGTCAGCAGCGGCACTAAGTTGTTTTACATTGCCGATGAGCGAATTGATCATTTCGATTGGAAAGGCTTTTAGACGGCTATTTAGTCTCTCCTGAAGCGAAAGAAGGCCTCATTGTGAGGCCTTCTTACTATCGTTCGAATATAGCGCAGCTTATTTCTTTTATATCTCTCGCTTTAGAGAGAATGGAAAATTATTGAGCTTCGGCTAATGCGATACCGCGTTGCGTTAACCCGCAAAGCATCACTGGCACAGCATTAAAGATCTCTTCAAATTGCTCAAGGCCTTCGATGCCTTGTTCTGCAAGCGTAGCAATGGAAGTTTCTGGATCGTAAAGCATGCTTAGTGAAAGCAACACGCCGCCGACCAATGCGTTGTCTTCGCTGTCTTCGGGCATCAGTGTTTCCCAATCATCACGGGCTATCTGCCAACCTTGAAGTAAGCCTTCACAAAAATCGCGAGCTGCTGTATTTACAACTTCTGCATCATCTAATTGACAAGCTTCAGGCCATACCCAAGTACCTTCGATCAGTTCTGGGCGGGTTTTGTTCCAAAGCGCGATGATAACTTCAATGTAGCTTTCCAGCTGTTCACCGTCGGTAAAAGGCGCGACTTCTTCGCCACCCCAAAGGAATGGTAGCCATTCATGAGGAGTTAACACATTTGGAGCTGCTGCCATTGCAGTGACAAAGCCCATGGTTTTGTGTTCTGTGATTAGCTTTCCTTCCAACTCTGGAAGCGCAAGAATATCTTGTAAAGTCAAAGTGAGGTACCGTAAAAGGGAACATATTTGCGCTTATAGTACCAATGAACTTGTGCCAATCAAGCTTCAATCTAAAAACGCTTGATGTCATTAGTGATAAACACTAGGTTAAACAGAAAAGAAAACAACAAGATAATTATGCAAATACGGTCGTCTCTTAAGAAAAAAAGTATGGTAGCGCTTGGTGTATACCTCGCAATGTTCATTGCCATTGTCGGTAGTGTGACGTATTACGTCGTAGAATCTCCTGTACGCGCTAAGTTGCAACAAAATCTCGACTTACGTACACAACTGTTATCGGAATTGATTACAGAGCCCCTCAGTAGCTCTCAAGGTTTTGTTGATAGTTTGGTTGGTTTCGCTCAGGCGCAGCGCAGTGATACTGATGTTATACCGTTATTTATTAAGTCAATGTTGGCGGCGAGCGATGACACGATCGTCAGCGCAGGTATTTGGCCAGAACCGCATGCATTGGATTCTGATAAAATCCTTAACAGTTATTTTTTCAACAAAGCCGACGATGGTGATATTGACCAGCTCTTTTCTTATAACAACCCCAAAAATGCGCCTTATCAAAACGAATATTGGTATACATCTGTAGTAAACAAAGTGCAGGGAACCATTGCATGGAGCAATGTGTATATTGACCCATATACACATGTTCAAATGATCACAGCATCTTCACCTTACTATTACGATGGAACTTTTGCAGGTGTCGCGACGGTGGATCTCTCACTCGAAGAGTTGCTCGGCTTTATCAAGAACCATGCGGAAGAATACAACCTTGGTATTACTCTAAGAGACAAACTCAACCAAGTGTTGGTTTCTCATAACTTCAATCTCGTTGATGGAATTTATATTAGTAGTAACCAATTTGGAGAGTTTGGATGGCAAGTGGATGTCGTCAACTCAAAATCACGAGTAGCAGACGAAGTGTTTCGTCAGGTAATGAGCGTTGAAGGCGGTATTGTGCCGCTGTTGTTGTTGTGTGTCATGGCCGGTTATTACTTACTGAACCGCTATTTGATAAGCCCAATCACAACGATTGCCGCCCAAGTTGATAGTTCTAAAGCGGGCGAGATCATCGATGTTGACTACTCTAGTGATGATGAAATCGGACATTTGATCAAAACCTTCAACGAAAAAACCATCTATCTCGAAGCTGAGAAGGTTAAAGCTCAAGCATCAACCAATGCCAAAACGGCCTTTCTTGCGACCTTGTCACACGAAATTCGTACCCCGATGAATGGTGTATTAGGAACGGCTCAGATCTTACTGAAAACCCCTTTGAGCACAGAGCAAGAGAAGCATCTTAAGAGCCTGTATGATTCGGGTGATCATATGATGACGTTACTCAATGAAATTTTGGATTTTTCAAAGATAGAGCAGGGTCGGTTAGACCTAGATGAAACACGATTCCCGCTTGATTCAATTATAGGAAGTATCAACAGTGTCTATTACACATTGTCTTCCGAGAAAGGGCTTCAATTCAAAGTGTACTCCGAAGTGCCTTCTGGCCGTTGGTACTTCTCAGACAAAGCACGCCTTCGCCAAATTTTATTTAACCTCTTAAACAACGCAGTCAAGTTTACCTCTCGAGGCTTTGTCGAGGTGTACCTTAAAGAGGTCGTAGAGGGAGGTGACACCTACCTTAGTATTCGAGTTCGCGACACCGGTATTGGTATATCTAAAGAAGCACAAAAACGTATTTTCAAACCGTTTGAACAAGCTGAGTCTTCGACTACGAGACGCTTTGGCGGTACAGGTCTCGGGTTAGCGATTGTGAAGAAAATTGCCCAATTGATGGAGGGCAGTATTAGCGTCACCAGTGAAGAAGGGATAGGCACCAGCTTCGATGTTCGCTTGAAGATTAAGCCTTGCCAGCCTGGTGAAATAGAGAGCTTGCCACATAAGAAGTTAGATTACTCTGGCTTGAAGGTACTGATTGTCGAAGATAACCGAACCAATACCGTCATTATTGAAACTTTCATGAGCAGTAAAGGCTTTACTTGTAAGAGCGTCGAAAATGGTGAACTTGCGATACAAGCCGTGGTGGCTGAGCGCTTTGATTTGGTATTAATGGATAACCATATGCCAGTGATGGACGGCGTTGAATCAACCACTGCAATTCGAGCTTTGATAGGCGAGATATCATCGGTACTGGTGTTTGGTTGTACGGCTGATGTCTTTAAAGAGACTCGCGAACGTATGCTTGGTGCGGGTGTGGATTATATTATTGCCAAGCCGATTGATGAGCGTGAGTTGGATGATGCGTTATTCCGCTATTCAAACAAGCTTTACCAATACCATGAAGTTAAACCTCATGATCTTGATTGCCTGGATGTGAAAAAAAACGATTCGCAAAGTAACAGCGAGTCACTACCTAAACCTGATCTACGAAACAAAGATAACACCGAAGAGCTACTCGTCACGCTGTACGTTGCGCTCGAAGATAATAACTTAGCGCTGATTAAGTCTGCATTAGAGAGCTTGCGTGTTCATGCTGAACCTATGAATAATGCAAAGCTCACAGATCACGTCGATAAAGCTTTAGAGCAGGTTTCTCTCGGTTTCACTCCTGAACAAGAAATCATCAATACCATTACGGTAAATCTTCCTATGGCATAGTTGTTGTTTAATTACGGAAATATAATAACAAATCGCTCGTTATTTGACCTTCGTGGGTTTTGTTGGTGGAAGTGACTGCTTTTAAAGTGGTTTTTGGTTGTTAATTTACAACTTCATTTTTAATTTGGAATGTATGACTGCTTATATTGTGATTTAATAGTGACATTATCTGGCTAGGTGTAATCTAGCCTTGTTTATGTGTTGTTAAATCACTAATTAAATAGTGATATATTTTAGGTTTATCGTCAATGAAGTCTCGTGGTCCATTCTGTATTCGAAACGCAGCTGCGGATACATTCGCTATGGTCGTTTTCTGTTTTATTTCTGGAATGATTGTTGAAGTGTTTATTTCTGGTATGACGTTTGAGCAGTCTCTTGCTTCTCGAACGTTATCTATTCCGGTAAACATAGCTATCGCTTGGCCTTATGGAGTCTTTCGTGATTGGTTCTTGCGTAACGGCGCAAAGCTTTCACAAAGCTCATTGATGAAAAATTTGTCTGACTTGGTGGCGTACGTGTTATTCCAGTCACCTGTGTATGCCGGTATTTTATTGGCAGTAGGTGCTTCGAGCGACCAGATTGTTACGGCTGTCACCAGTAACGCTGTTATCTCATGTGGTATGGGCGTGCTGTACGGTTATTTCTTAGATATGTGCCGTAAATGGTTTAGAGTTCCGGGCTACTATCAACAAGCTTAAGAAAAGCAACAAGCGTAAGTACAACGATAGAATGAAATTTGGTTTGTTTTTGATCTAATGAGTTAATTTGTAATCGAACAAACTGAAAAAGGCACTTTTTTTGATAATGCCTCTTGACCAAAGCAAGCAGAATCAATAAAGTAGCGCCTCGTTGAGTGACAAGCTCAACACATAATTTGTGGAAGGATGGCTGAGTGGCTTAAGGCGCTCGCCTGGAAAGCGAGTATACGTTTATAGCGTATCTGGGGTTCAAATCCCCATCCTTCCACCACTATTCAAAACCCTAGCAGAAATGCTGGGGTTTTCTCGTTTTAGAGCACCTATATTTTATCTCTATCTCTATCTCTATCTCTATCTCTAGCCCAAAGTCCTTTGCCTAGTTATCACGCCTTCCAACGCTATTTATGACCACTTGCTTACTGTGATTGGTATTATACCAATCGTAGTAAATAACTGGTCACCCTAGCTTGTTAAAAACCTCGATAACTTCGTTAGAATTTTTGATTGTAGAATAACTACTTATCGAAAAATTCTGCCTTGTTCTCAAGCTTTTTTCCTACGCTATGTTTGATCACTTATTTACTGTGATTGGTATTACTCAAGTGAAAGCCGAACTTCAAAGGTGCCATGTCATCGAAAATGCTTCGTTAAGCGGTTTCAAACAGGTTCTTTAAGCTCTTTCCATCTGTCTATCAAGAGTAGATCGAATAAACGAGCATGAGCCTTTAGCTGTCTTGAAGTGACTCGGTGCACAAGTTAGTAAGTGTAAATACGTTCTTGATAAAATGGGATACATGTTCGCAGTCAATTTGTGAGACGCTTGATCTAGTGTCAGTCGAATCACAAGGAAGTTGAATGCACCACTTTAATATCCGTGCTCTTGAGTATTTAAACGCGTTGTCTAAGTATGGCTCATTGCGTAAGGCATCCAAGATGATGAATGTTGACCCTGCTGCAATGAGCAGAATGCTGACCCAGCTCGAAGCGCAAGCGGAAATGAAAGTTTGGGAACGCAACAACCGCCAATCACTGTTAACTGAGGCGGGTAATGAGCTGCTGCATTACTATCGTTCCATTGTTCGTGGAGAGGCTGCAGTGCTTACTCGACTAGCCAAGCTTAAAAACCTCAAAGGAGGCAGTGTCAGTATTGCCATCGGTGAAGGGTTTATTACCAACTTGGTGTCAAAGCCGATGCAAACCTTTATGACCCGTTATCCTGATATCAACCTTTCTATTGAAATTGCAGGGGCATTGGACGCGGTCAAGATGTTGGAAGATCAACAGATAGACTTCGCAATAACCTATGCTTCTGCTCCACATCCTAAACTGCACTCCCACGTTGAACGTAGCCATCCGCTCGAATTGATTGCTCCGAAGGGGCACTTCCTTACGATGAAAGAAGCACCTGTGACACTGCAAGATATTAAGGATGTGTCTTTGGCGTTGATCGACAACTCAACAGGGATGGGTCGATTGGTCAAGCATGCCGAGCAAATGTCACATTTCACGTTAGAACCTAAGCTTCAGACGAACTCAGTCACTGCACTGACTAACTTTGTTTCAGCAGGGTTGGGTGTCACCTTTATGCCTAAGCTCACGGTGATCGATGAAATAAAGTCAGGGCAGATTGAAGTGGTTGCGACCGAGTTGGAGATGCTATCGAAGGCGACGGTTAAGGTTCAATCTTTAAAAGACCGCGCACTCACGCTACAGGCCGAAACCTTGTTAGATTTCTTACTCGAAAACGCCACTTTCTTAAGCCATGACGCTTACAATATCTAGGCTTAATCGATTTACTTAGCAACTCCTCCTAAGCGACCAAATACCGCCAATATCACAGTTCCAAATTGCCGAATTCGTTTTTAAGTTGAATTGAGTTTTTGTCAACGCTCCCTCTATTGTTAAGTCAACATGCGCGGAATAAGTTACAAATTATTAACGAAACGAGTTTTAGACTGACAGCTGTGTTCGACAGATTTTGGCTTTGTCGGGCATTAGGAGAAGAGAATGGAAGTTATTGTAATTGGTAGCGGTGTTATTGGGTTAACCAGTGCTTGGTACCTTGCGAAAGAAGGTCATACAGTGACGGTTATTGATCGTCAAGATAGCAGTGGCAAGGAAACCAGCTTTGCGAATGCAGGGCAAATTTCTTACGGATATTCTTCACCATGGGCGGCACCGGGGATTCCGTTGAAAGCAATGAAATGGCTTACCCAAGAGCATGCGCCTCTAAAAGTGAAGCCGTCACTTTCTCCTGAATTAGTTGCTTGGGCGACTAAGATGTTGGCCAACTGTAATGAAGCCAAGTACGCCATGAATAAGTCACGCATGTTAAGAGTGGCAAACTTCAGTCGAGAGTGTCTCACTCATCTAAGAACCAGTGAAGATTTAGCTTATGAGGGCAGGCAGAAAGGCACCTTGCAAGTATTCAGAAGCGAAAAGCAACTCGATGCTATTCAGCAGGATATGAAGCTATTAACAGAGAGTGGGATCGAACACTCGCTGTTTGATGTTGACCAGTGTCTGTCAGTGGAGTCGGGTTTAGCGGACGTTAAAGACAAGCTGGTGGGCGGCTTATACTTACCTCATGATGAAACCGGTGATTGCCATCAGTTCTGTTTAACCTTGACTGAGAAAGCCAAGCAACTCGGTGTTAGGTTCGTGTTTGATACTGAAGTGGTAAGTTTGAATCATCAGAATCAAGCCATTGAGACTATTACAACGACTCAAGGCGAGTTTAAAGCGGATGCTTACGTGGTCGCGTCAGGAAGCTATTCTCGAGAACTATTAAAGCAAGTCGACTTGTCTATACCGGTTTACCCAGTGAAAGGATATTCACTAACATTGCCTATCGTGAATGTAGATAAGTCACCGACTTCGACTGTTATGGATGAAACCTACAAGGTCGCGATGACGCGATTTGATGATCGTATTCGTATCGCGGGTACGGCAGAACTCGCTGGTTTTGACTACCTAATCCCAGAAAAACGCAAAGCCACGATTGATATGGTGATAAAAGATCTTTTCCCACAAGCGGGGGACTTTTCTAAGGCTGAATACTGGACTGGGCTAAGACCAATGACGCCAGATGGCACGCCTATCATCGGCAAGACGCCTATCAAAAATTTATTTACCAATACAGGTCATGGAACATTAGGTTGGACAATGGCATGTGGCTCAGGAAAGATCTTAGCAAGCATAGTCAGTGGCTCTGCCAGTGATATTAAATCTGATGACTTAAGTATCCATCGTTATTTGTAGCGGCATGACACCGTGTTAACTAAAGTCACCCCATTCTTAAACTGTAGAATGGGGTTATGTGATCTGCTCCAGTCAGACTGGACACTTAGCTAAGCGACATTTCGCTTTTCA
>NZ_JBFSRZ010000052.1:0-34604 GCF_041466065.1 Vibrio sp. 10N.239.312.C11 | reverse complement strand
TGGCTCTGGCTCTGGCTCTGGCTCTGGCTCTGGCTCTGGCTCTGGCTCTGGCTCTTTAGTTTGTGATTCGTCGCTAGACTCGTCAACAAGAAAAGCATCAGATTCAAAGTTTTCATCGCCTAACAGCGCGGTAAAGTAATCATCGATTGCTTGTTCACTCGATAAACTTGGTTGCGTCAATGTCGATTCGTTATTCGCGCTCATTTATCGCTAACCTCTCGAGATAAATAAGCAGCTGTTTATAAGCAAATACACCACGGCTACCCGATGCGAAATGAGATGCTGGTAAACGTTTTAGACTGGCATCGCGAAACTTGGTATCAATCGGCACAGCAGAGGTCCAAACTTGGTTTGGATAGTCATCTTTAAGCTGAGTCAATGTTTGCAATGATGCTTTCGTTCGCTTGTCGTACATCGTCGGGACAATCGTCACCTTAAACGGTGTTTTGCGAGACTTCTGCATAATGGTTAGAGTGCGAATCATGCGCTCTAAACCCTTCATCGCCAAAAATTCAGTCTGTACCGGAATCAAGATACGATCACTGGCAGCCAACGCATTCACCATCATCACACCAAGAATAGGCGGACAATCGATAAGCACGTAGTCATAGTCATCTTTCAAAGCGGCTAAAGCACGCTTTAAGATCAAGCCCATACCACTTCGATTTCCCATTACACGGTCTAATGTCGCCAATGACATGTGTGCGGGAATAATATCGATACCTTCAATTTCGGTCTGTATAGTCAACGCTCTCACAGCTTGCGTAGAAAACTCACGCAGCTGGAACAGATCAAACAGGCTCGATTCCACCGTATCTGAGTCGTAACCCAGATAGGTGGTTAGTGATGCATGTGGGTCAGTATCAACCAACAACACACGATGACCCTTTAAGGCAAGTAAGCCAGCTAGGGTCACTGTCGTCGTCGTTTTCCCAACGCCACCTTTTTGGTTTGCAACACTCCAAACAATCATGTCGATTTACCTAAGCTAACCCAACTTCGACCAAAATCCGTTCCGCAACGCGGTCTAGAGGTAGGTCTTCAGTAGAAATGCCAGCTTTTGCTACAGCTTGAGGCATACCATATACAACACAACTATCTTCGTCTTGCGCCCAAATGGTCGAACCCGCTGTTTTTAACATGCGAGAACCTTCTCGACCATCAGCACCCATACCGGTCAGTATCATAGACAACACTTTATCGCCGTAGATCTTAGCTGCAGAACCAAAAGTGACATCGACACAAGGCTTGTAGTTCATTCGGTCACCACCATCGATAATCTTCAGACGCGCCGAACCCGGGCGACCATCAATCATCATTTGCTTTCCGCCTGGAGCAAGATAAGCCACCCCAGGTTTCAACAAGTCTCCGTCTTGAGCTTCACGAACTTCAATCTTACACAAGGTATTCAATCGGCTAGCAAAAGCAGCGGTGAACGTTGCTGGCATATGCTGCACTAACACAATCGGATGTGGGTAGCTGGCAGGGATGCGTGTCAAAATTTTCTGTAGTGCAACTGGCCCACCAGTAGAAGTACCAATTGCAGTTAATTGATACTTTTTACCCGAAGCTCTGAATTTCGCGGTTGAAGCAACCGCTGGTTTAGCAGCAGGGGCTGTTGCTGAAATAGATTGGCGCAATGGCGCTGATGTTGACGCCGTAGCTGTTGCGGTAGCTCTTGGCGCAACAGGAGTGCGTCGCATAAACGCGCGTTTTGCAGCAATCTGAATCACGCGCTGTTGAAGCAATGCGACAGCATCGTCACGGTTACGAGCGATGTCTTCAAATTTCTTAGGTAAGAAATCTAGAGCACCAGCATCTAACGCATCTAACGTTGCTCTTGCACCATCATGCGTTAGCGATGAAAACATCAAAATAGGCGTCGGAGACGCAGCCATAATTTCACGAACGGCAGTAATACCGTCCATGACAGGCATCTCGATGTCCATGGTAATTACGTCAGGTCTTAGCTTTTTCGCTTTCTCAACCGCTTCTTTACCGTTTACTGCTACATCGATGACTTCTAGGCGAGCCTCCGAGTTGATGATCTCGCTTACTCTACGACGGAAAAAGCTCGAATCATCAACGACTAATACTTTAATCGCCATATTTATCCTTAAGTTAAATTCTTGATGCAGCTGCGTACTGCTTCAACAAGTCCGGCACATCTAAAATCAATGCTATGTGACCGTCACTTGTAATTGTCGCACCTGCCATTCCTGGCGTGCCTTGAAGAAGCTTATCAAGTGGCTTAATAACCACTTCTTCTTGGCCGATAAGCGCATCGACAACAAAACCAACACGTTGACTACCAAGTTGCACAATAACAACATGACCATGACCTTGACGTCCTTCAACAAGACCTTCTTTAGGTGTAAGCCAATTTTGTAAGTAGAACAGTGGAATAGACTTATCGCGAACGATAATAGTCAGTTGACCATCAACCACGTTTGTGCGGCTTAGGTCTAAGTGGAAGATTTCATTTACAGAAGCCAGTGGCAATGCGAACGGGTGACCCGCAACACCGACCATTAAGGTTGGTAGAATCGCAAGTGTCAACGGAACCTTAATGGTTATCTTGGTGCCTTGGCCCATCTCTGAATCGATATCAATAGAACCATTCAGTGTGTTGATCGCTGTTTTCACAACGTCCATACCTACACCACGGCCAGAGATATCTGAGATCTTTTCTTTACTTGAAAAGCCAGGAGCAAAGATTAGATTGAAACACTCTTTATTTGTTAGGCGAGACGCTGCATCATCATCCATCAGACCGCGCTTAACCGCGATAGCACGAAGCTTATCAGGGTCCATACCGCCGCCATCATCAACGATAGCCAGTTCAATGTGGTCGCCTTCTTGAGAGGCAGACAGAATCACTTTACCGGTTTTAGATTTACCCGCAGCAACACGGTCGTCCGGCATTTCGATACCATGATCGACAGAGTTTCTCACCAAGTGAATCAGGGGATCAGCAAGTGCTTCTACTAAGTTTTTATCAAGATCCGTTTCTTCGCCACGCATTTCAAGAACGATGTCCTTCTTCAAGGTACGAGCAAGGTCACGGACAACGCGAGGGAAGCGACCAAATACTTTCTTGATCGGCTGCATACGCGTCTTCATTACTGCACCTTGTAGGTCAGCAGTAACAACATCTAAGTTAGAGACAGCTTTCGACATTTCTTCGTCGTTGCTGTTTAAACCTAAGCTAACGAGGCGGTTACGAACCAATACTAGCTCACCCACCATGTTCATGATGGTATCCAGTGTTGATGTATCAACACGAACTGTGGCTTCAGCTTGCTGCTTCTTCGCAGGCGCTTTAACTTCAGCTTTTGCTGGTACGCTAGGCTTAGGCTCTGCTTTTACAGCAACAGGAGCAGGCTGTGGTTTAGGAGCGACTTTCGGCGCAACAGGCTCAGGCTTCGCTTGTACAGGCTTAGTCGCAGCATCCAACTCTTCAATTGAAGGGCCGTTACCTGAACCGTGTAACTGGTCAAGTAAACTCTCAAACTCAGCATCAGTCATTAGGTCATCGCCTTCAGACTTTACTGGTGCTTTGGCTACCGGAGCGACTGGAGGAGGTGGTGGCGTTGAGCTTGCAGCTGTCGGGCTTTGACCTGCACCATGCAACTCATCTAACAACTTTTCAAATTCGTCGTCAGTAATGTCACCACTCGCAGCTACTGGCTGAGGTGCCACAGGTGCTGGCGCTGGTGTGTCTACAGATGATGTCGTTGGTGAACCACCCTTACCGTGAAGTTCATCAAGTAAACGCTCAAATTCATCTTCAGAAATATCATCCACGGAAGATGCACTGATGTTTGAACTTTCAACAGTAGGTTCCGGAGCAATAACAGGCTCAGGAGCTGCAACGATAGGCTCAGAGATAACCGGTGCTGGAGCTTCTACTGCCACAACTTCATCTTCAGACTCTGGCTTACAGAGGCGATGAAGTTCATCCAGTAAAGATTGGTCTGCTGGTACTAAAGCTTCCTCATCTTGCACGGCTTTAAACTGTACATTGACTGTATCTAAAGCCTGTAGCATCGTATCCATCAGTCCTGATGTTACACTGCGTTGGCCATTTCTTAGAATGTCGAACACATTCTCAGCACCATGACAAGTATCCACCAGCTCGGTCAATGCTAGGAAACCAGCACCACCTTTTACTGTATGGAAACCACGGAAAATAGCGTTTAGTAGTTCTTTGTCGTCAGGGTTATTCTCTAGCTCTACCAGTTGTTCTGATAGAAGTTCGAGGATCTCTCCTGCTTCGACTAAAAAGTCCTGAAGAATATCTTCGTCTAAATCGTAGCTCATACGTTACCTTTAAAATCCAAGACTGGATAACAAATCGTCGACTTCATCTTGAGATGCAACAGCATCCTCACGAGCTTCTGGGTTCATGATCGGACCCTCTGGAGCAATAGATGACTTCTTATCTGTCTCTGGTGTTGGTTCTATTTGATTCGCACCGAATACGGTGAGAATCTCTACCAGACGTCCTTCAACCTCATTCACCAAGGTAATAACTTTGCTAATAATCTGCCCAGTTAAATCTTGGAAATCCTGAGCCATCAAGATTTCAGTCAGTTGTCCACGTAGTTCAGTACTATCACCTTCTACTTGGACAAGTAATCCATCAATGCGGTGGCATAAAGCTTTGAATGTTACTAGCTCAATGCGGCCATGCATCAGTTCATTCCATTGAGGCCTTACTTGAAGTAAACACTCGTGTAAATTAGTTGCAATTGGCATACAGCGATCGACAGCGTCCATCGTTTTGTTCGCCGCAACTTCCGTTTTATCAATGACATATTGAAGGCGATCCCTGGCGTCAGGGATTTCATCATTTGCGATAACGTTAATACGCTCGTCAAAGCTGAATTGTGTCAAAGAATCATGGAGGTCACGAGTCAGACTGCCTATTTCTTGAAGCATTGGGTTATCTTGAAGATTAAAATTATCTTCATAAATGCTTCTAACAAGAGAATCAGCACCTTGCTGCTCGTCGTTTTCAAGCAGCTCTACTAATTTTTTTGCTTGTTCTAATGAAATCATCCTGAGTCCGGCCTTACTCCGCATAGTTTGTGACGCTTCAGCTTTAGAGGTAAACGGGAAACAAAAAAGTTAATGTCTCTCTATGAAGCGCCTGAAACAGGTTATTATGAGTGCTTATAAACGCTCAAAAATCTTGTCGAGTTTCTCTTTTAGAGTTGCGGCAGTGAACGGCTTCACAATGTAACCATTAACACCCGCTTGCGCTGCTTCGATGATCTGCTCACGCTTAGCTTCTGCTGTGATCATAAGCACTGGAAGGTGCTTAAGTTCAGCGTCTGCACGGACGTGTTTTAGAAGATCAATACCTTGCATACCCGGCATGTTCCAGTCAGTTACCACGAAATCAAATTCGCCTTTTTTCAGCATAGGTAACGCGGTCAAGCCATCGTCTGCTTCTTGAGTGTTGTTGAAACCTAAATCACGAAGTAGGTTTTTAACAATTCGGCGCATCGTTGAAAAATCATCAACAATGAGAATTTTCATGTTTTTGTTCAAATTAGCCTCCACTGAATAAAATCAGTGTTGTTAGTCGTTCTGTGTCCAAGCACTTAACTTAGTGCGTAAACGCTGCATAGATTGGCTTAGTATTTGGCTGACACGAGATTCGCTGACACCTAATACTTCCCCAATCTCTTTTAAATTGAGTTCTTCGTCGTAATAAAGCGAAAGCACGAGGCCTTCTCTTTCCGGAAGTTGTTTTATCGAGTCGATCAAAGCTTGGCGGAATGATTCATCTGCAACCCCTTGAAAAGGCGTATTATCTTGAGAATCTTCATTCGGAGATATTACATCATCAGAGACACCTAAGTCTTCTATCCCTACCAATTTTGAGCAATTAATATCAGTTAAAGCACTGTGATACTGGTCTAAACTCAGCCCCATGTGCTTTGCCACCTCAGCATCACTGGGATCGCGATTGAGAGTGCCCTCTAATTCCGCGATTGCACTACTGATTTCTCGATTGTTTTTATGAACCGATCTCGGGACCCAATCCCCACGGCGAATGTCATCCAACATTGCCCCACGAATTCGAATACCTGCGTACGTCTCAAAGCTTGCGCCTTTGGTACCATCATAGTTCTGTTGCGCTTCAATCAGGCCAATCATGCCGGCTTGAATCAAGTCATCAACTAATACATTAGGCGGTAATCGCCCCAACAAATGATGAGCGATACGCTTAACCAACACAGAGTACTTCTCAAAAAAAGCCTGCTGGCTATTGTGATTAGCATGTTGATCGTAAGTAAGCGCTTTATTCACCAAATGGTTCCTCTATAAATTCAGTACGGTTCAGCAGCCTTTCAACAAAAAACTCCAAGTGTCCGCTTGGTGTTTTTGGTATTGGCCAGGTCAATGCCTTATTAGCCAAAGAGCTGATTGCCAATGCAGCTGGGGAGCGAGGAAACGCATCGACTACGATTTTCTGTCTCTTAACTGATTGACGTACTTTATCATCTAAAGGAATACATGCTACGAGTTCGAGGCTCACATTCAAGAAGCGCTCTGTGACCAAAGTCAACTTTGCAAATAATTCTCGGCCTTCGCGGTAGCTTCTGACCATATTTGCAACAATTTTGAATCGCTGAACTTGGTGCTCTCGACTCAACAGCTTAATCAATGCATATGCATCAGTAATCGACGTTGGTTCATCACAAACCACCACAACCACATCCTGCGCAGCTCTTGAGAAGCTGATGACCATATCGGATATACCCGCTGCGGTATCAACCAATAAGATATCCATCTCGTCTTCAAGCGAACCAAAAGCACGAATCAACCCGGCGTGTTGAGCGTGTGAAAGTTCAGTCATGCTTTGTGTGCCTGATGTCGCTGGAATAATTTTAATTCCGTGCGGCCCTTCGACAATCGCATCCTTAAGTTCACACTCGCCAGCCAACACATGCCCAAGATTTCGTTTAGAACGAATGCCGAGCATGATGTCTACGTTAGCTAATCCTAAATCGGCATCCAGTACCATGACTTTCTTGCCTTGGCGAGCCATACAAATAGCCATACCTAACGTTACATTCGATTTACCCACGCCTCCCTTTCCACCCGTTACAGCGATAACTTTTGTGAGTGAAGGCTGGGTTAAGCGACGGAGGCCGCTAGCTTGATCGTGTATCATATTCTCATTCATATTTATCCGCCGCCTAGAGCCCTTCAGAATCGCTATTCCAGTAATGAGGTTCATTCTCTGTCGATTTTTCTAATAACTCATTGGCCTTAGCAATCATGTACTTTGGCTGAGCAATAACGATATCTTCAGGAACTCGTTGACCATTTGCTATATAAGCAACTGGCAATGCATTTTGTATTACCACACTGATGAACTCACCCAAACTAAGCGATTCGTCCAGCTTCGTCAGGATACATCCCGACAGCGGGATTCTTCTAAAGTGTTCAATGGTTTCTTGTAGTACTTTGCGTTGCGCGGTTGCGGGTAACACAAGGTAACTATTGATAACGGAACCACTCTCTTGCATCAATGTGTCTAACTGCTCAGATAGGCGAACATCTCGCTGCCCCATACCTGCAGTATCGACTAGAATCAGGCGACGATTACGTAACTGATATATTACATCGGCCAATTCACTAGAATCTTTAGCAACTCTTACAGGACAACCCATAATTCGACCATAAATCGATAACTGCTCATGTGCACCTATGCGATATGTGTCTGTTGTCACAAGAGCAACGTTGTCTGCACCGTACTCCATTGCTGCACGGGCTGCGAGCTTAGCAACGGTTGTTGTTTTACCTACGCCAGTCGGGCCAAGTAAGGCCACAATACCGCCGCGTTTTAAAATATCTTTTTGTGTTACTGAGATTTGATCAGCGACCAGAGCAAGCAAGGCTTTCCATGCTCGTGCTGGTTTTGTGTCTTCTGGAATGTAACAGGCCATTTGATCGGCGAGTTCTGCCGAAACACCCATACGTTCTAGGCGCTTGATAAGCATCGCTCGCAAAGGTTCGCGACGTTCGACTTCTTGCCACATGAGTCCAGAGACTTGGTGCTCTAACAAACGACGAATTGAAGTCATCTCGTCGCGCATCGTTTCCATTTCAGTATCTGAACCTTTGGATTGAGCATTCTCACGACCACGATCATAACGGGTAGGATCTAAGCGAGGTGCTGGACGCTCTACTCTGCGATCTTCGGCAATCAATTTAGATAAACCCGTTTCACGAGCAAAGGCCGAGTCAAGGGTGCCGCTAGAATGCTGGCTACTCTGAGGTTGATGACCGTTACTTGACTGGCGATTGAGCAATGCTGATAACGAGTCTTCGTTTTCAGCGCGATGTTGTTGCTCATCGTCGGCGCCATGACTGTATTGCTTTAGCATATTCGCAAAGCGCTTGGTCATTGAGCGTCCACCTTCTGCATTCGGCTGGATGCTAACCTTGTCATCATCTAATTGACGACGCCCAGTTGGCAATTTGGGCTCAGACATTTGAGTGTACTGGCTTTGCGTAGGCTGCTGAGGTTTATTGAGTCTGGGACTTGCTGTCGACGGGCTGGAATCGCCATCAATAGCGGCAACAATTTCCACACCACCTGCGACCTTTTTGTTAGACATGATCACCGCTTCTGAGCCAAGTTCTTCTTTAACTTGGAGCAGGGCTGTTCGCATATCTTTTGCAAAAAATCGTTTAATTTTCAATTCGATCGTCCGTTCTAATTAGGCGGCTTAATTACCAACAGCTTGTACTATACGTATCTGCTTTTCGTCTGGTATCTCTTGGTAAGATAATACTCTCAAGCTTGGGATCGTGTTTTTCACGAACTTAGCCAGAGTCGAACGTAAAACACCAGAGGTCAATAATACCGCTGGCTCACCTTTCAGTTCTTGCTCTTGTGTCGCGTTACTGAGTGAGGTCTGTAAACGTTCGGCTAAACCAGGTTCAATACCAGCAGATTCTCCGCCGGATGCCTGCATGGTTTGATGCAAGATTTGTTCCAACTCGGGAATCAAGGTTATAACTGGTAATTCTGTCTCTATACCATTGATTTCTTGAACAATTAGTCGTTTTAGTGAGATACGAACAGCTGCAGTTAATATGTCAGGTTCTTGACTCTTAGAAGAGTACTCCGACAAAGTTTGGACAATGGTTCGAATATCACGAATTGGAATCGCTTCATTCAGTAGGTTTTGTAGAACTTTCACAACCACACCAAGCTGTAATTGATCCGGTACAAAACCTTCCACCAGCTTAGGTGTTGATCGGCTAAGCATCTCAAGTAAGTTTTGAACTTCTTCGTGGCCAATCAACTGTGAAGCGTTATTCGTTAACTGCTGGCTAAGGTGTGTGGCAAGTACGGTTGAAGAGTCTACAACCGTATAACCTAAGGCTTGTGCGTGTTCACGCTGCTCTTCACGAATCCAGACTGCTTCGAGGCCAAAGGCAGGGTCAATCGTCGGCTCTCCATCTATCATCCCATAGACTTGGCCAGGGTTAATCGCGAGCTCCATATCCGGCTTGATCTCAGCCTCACCAACCGCTACCCCCATCAGGGTAATTCGATAGCTGTTTGGTGTCAGTTCCAGATTATCGCGAATGTGTACTGCTGGAATCAAGAAACCAAAATCTTGAGACAGCTTTTTCCGTACACCTTTCACGCGCTCAAGCAATTCACCACCTTGGTCTCTATCGACCAAAGGAATCAAGCGGTACCCCACTTCGAGACCAATAATATCTACCGGTTGAACATCATCCCAAGACAGTTCTTTTTGCGATGCGGGCTTATCACCATTGGCATTAGCGGTTGCAGGTAGATTTTTCTCTTCTACCTTTGCCTTGTTCTTTTTATCGATAAAGTAAGCCCCAGCCCCAGCAACCACAGCAAGGCTCAAGAAGGAGAAATGTGGCATACCAGGAACAATACCCATGATGCCGAGGATAGCAGCGGTGATCATTAGGGCTTTAGGATTATCGAACATTTGGAAGACAAGTTGTTCGCCCATGTCTTCATCAGTATTTTGACGCGTTACCATCATCGCCGCAGCAATAGAAAGTAACAGCGATGGAATTTGTGCAACCAGACCATCACCGATAGTCAGTAGCGTATAGATTTCGATGGCTTCACCAAAACCAAGGTCAAACTGAGCCATACCGATACTCAAGCCGCCAATGATGTTGATGAACAATATCAAGATACCGGCTATTGCATCGCCTTTAACAAACTTAGATGCACCGTCCATCGAGCCGTAAAAGTCAGCCTCTTTGGTCACTTCAAAACGTCGAGTACGAGCCTGATCTTGGTCGATCAAACCCGCATTCAAGTCGGCATCGATTGCCATCTGTTTACCTGGTAGGGCATCTAGGGTGAAACGCGCACTTACTTCCGAAATACGACCCGCACCTTTGGTTACAACCATGAAGTTGATGATCATCAAAATCAAGAACACCACTAGACCTACCGCGTAGTTGCCGCCGATAACCACGTTACCGAAGGCTTCGATAACGTTACCGGCCGCGTCACCACCTTCGTGACCATGAAGCAATACCACACGCGTCGAAGCAACGTTCAAAGCTAATCGAAGTAGAGTCGCAATCAAAAGTACGGTCGGGAATGCAGCGAAGTCCAAAGGCCTGCGGGTATAAACCGAAACCAGTAACACAACCATGGACAGTGCAATGTTGAAAGTGAAGAACATGTCCAACAAGAAGGCTGGTATTGGCAACACCACCATAGCGAGCGTCGCAAGTACCATAACGGGCGCGCCAATTGCAGGCATCGCACGATTAGGGATTTTAGGCAGCTTGTCCGCAAAAGGCAGGGAGAATTTCATAAGTCTAGACAGTTTCGCTATGTTGTAGCCATCTCACTAAGCTATTTGAGGCTCAGGTCTAAGCTATGTTGCTATGGTTTATAGTGCATAGGTTCAAATGCACAGGTTTATAATACTAAGCTTTATATGCTCGGGATTTATAACGCTAGGATTTATAATGACTGGGCTTATAATACTCAGATTTACAATGCTAAGGTTATTAATGATCGGCTTATAATATTCGGGGTTGATATAGCAAACACTGTACCAACACTTTTCGTCAAATTATTGCCATCGCCTCTTTAAAAAGAGGATTAGCTAGCCCGCTATTATCAGGGTTCATCAAGCAGAGCTCAAGCAATTGATCTAATGTCGTAAATCAGGTGGGATCGGCATATTAGAATCTTGGAGTTTTGGCCTCTCTCCGCCTCGTTTTCGGTACTGTTTCAGTTGAAACACATATGCAAGCACTTGAGCAACTGCTGTAAACAGACCGTCAGGAATTTGTTGTTCTAGTTCGGTAGTGTGATAAAGCGCCCTAGCCAATGGTGGCGCAGGAACAATATAGATGTCATTTTCACGGGCAATTTCACGGATCTTCATTGCCATATGATCAACACCTTTCGCAACTACAACGGGGGCTTTGTCTTGATTCTGCTTATAGCGTAGAGCCACCGAGAAATGCTCCGGGTTGGTCACAATCACATCCGCTTGAGGTACGTCAGCCATCATACGGCGCTGGGCAGCTTCTCTTTGCAACATACGAATGCGGCCCTTAACTTCAGGCTTACCTTCAGTATCTTTGTGTTCATCTTTAATTTCTTGTTTGGTCATCTTCAGCTGATCGGCGTGTTGCCAAATCTGGAACGGGATATCAATCGCCACCACGATAAGTAAAGAGCAGCTGATCAGCAGAATAAAATTAAGCAAGATATCTAAAGCGTGGAAGATATTCTGTGGGTATACCTCCATGCTCAGTTGCATTAAATCGTGTTGAGAAGCTTGAATAAGATAGATGGCCATTCCCGAAACAAGTGCCACTTTCAAGATAGATTTCAACAGTTCAACCCAACTCTGCAGGCCAAACATACGCTTAATACCACTGAGTGGGTTTAGCTTAGACGCCTTAGGCATCGCCGCCTGCATAGAGAAGTTAATCCCCCCGACACCCGCAGCACCAATGACGGCTGCAACAAATAAGGTTATCAGGATTAAGAACAGCGGGAACAACAGGTTCACTAATGCGCCACCCGCAATTTCGAGGAGTTTTGTGGTATCAAAAACTTCTTCCCGACTCAAAGAAAACAGACGTTGCATTGTTTCGAACAAAGCTTTCGCCATCGATTCACCAAACCACATTAAAGCAATCGCACCAACAATAAGTACTGACGCCGACGCTAACTCTTTTGACCTTGCAACCTGCCCTTTCTCTTTGGCCTGTTGCAAGCGTTTGGGCGTGGCGTCTTCCGTGCGTTCTTGACCGTCTGACTCTGCCATTTTAGTCTCCTAGCACTCTAACCTGATTAGACGACATATCTGTTGTTCAGTTTGTATCCAGAATAACTCGTAGTGACTAAACAAGCCGCCAAGGATATACCAACAAAGCAATAGGCCCACGAGTAGCGCAAATGAGAAACCCAAAGAAAAGATATTTAGTTGAGGCGCCGCACGCGTCATTACACCAAACGAAAGGTTAATCGTCAGCAGCGCAATAATACCAGACAATGACATCGCTAATGCTGTTTTGAACATGATACCCAACCACAGAGCAAGCTCTCTATAATCAACAGAGGTCAAACTTCCACTGCCAATGGGTAAAGTCTTAAAGCTGAACACCACCAGCTGCAGCATTTTCAAGTGACCGTCAGTCTCCAAAAAAAACATGGTCGCTAGCAACATAAACAATTGGCCCAGTACTGGCGTGTTTTGCCCGTTAGCCGGATCCACCATAGAGGCGAAACCCAAGCTTGATTGCATACCCAAGATCTGGCCGAGCATTACGAAAGTTTGAATCATGAATTGGGTGACAAACCCCATGGCAACGCCAATCACGATTTGTTCAAATACAGTCAAGAACCCTTGGAAAGAGAGCAGTTCAATCTCTTTAGGAACAGCGGGGATCGCTGGCATCACCGCAAAGGTGATCGCTAAACCTAAATACAGACGAATACGCGGTGACACAAAGCGCGCACCGGTTACCGTCATCACCATCAGCATGGCTGAGATGCGAGTGTAGGGCCAAAAATAATTGGCTAACCACTCTAGTACAAGGCTCGTTGGGTATTCCATATCGGTTTAGTAAAGAACTTGTGGCAAGCGTTCGATGAGTTCGAAAAAGAACTCCATCATCATTTGGGTCATCCAATGTGCAAACATCATCAACGCTAATAACGTCACGATCAAACGTGGTAGGAAACTTAAAGTTTGTTCATTAATCGAAGTAGCCGCTTGGAAAACAGCCACAACCAAACCAATCAGCAGGCTAGGAATAATTATGGCGCAAACCATAATTAGTACCATCCAAAGGGCATCTTGGAACAAATCTACGAATATTTCAGGATTCATGCTTCCCCCAGCTACAAGGCAAAACTGCCGGCGAGTGTGGAGAGTATCAAATTCCAACCATCAACAAGGACGAACAACATCAACTTAAACGGCAACGATACAATCATTGGTGACAACATCATCATACCCATGGCCATCAAAACTGATGCCACCACCAAGTCGATAATTAGGAACGGCAAGAACAACATAAAGCCTATCTGGAAAGCTGTTTTCAATTCAGACGTGATAAACGCAGGAATCAGAACCGCCATTGAAACATCTTCTGGGTTAGTTACTTGCGCACCGGATATCTCAACAAAAGTTTCAAGATCTTTGATTCGAGTCTGTTTAAGCATAAAAGACTTAATCGGACCTTGGGCAACATCAAACGCCTGTCGCGCTGATATCTGTTCATTCAAATAAGGCTGAACAGCTTGTTCATTTACCTGACTGATTACAGGCGACATGATGAAGAAAGTCAGAAATATCGCAATGCCAATAATCACTTGGTTTGAAGGTGTTTGTTGAAGACCCATTGCCTGACGCAAAATAGACATCACAACCACAATGCGGGTGAACGATGTCATCAAAATAACCATCGCCGGCAAGAAGCCAAGCATGGTCATTAACGCAAGAATTTGCAGGTTAATCGAGTAGTCTTCACCGCCATTGGCATTGGTGGTCATGGTAAATGCAGGTATGCCGCCACCATTACCGGTTAAGCTACCAGTGGTCATAGTCTTCGATTTGGCTTGATCTTGCTGCATCGTACTGATGGTGACCGACTCAGATCCAGCGGTATTCGCAGGAATGACAGTGCCATCTTCAACCTGTGCAAATACTGACACGCTAAATACGAGAGAGCAGAATATGATGAGCTGAACCAACCACACTTTCACCGTACGGAAAAATCCGGCATGGCAAAAGTAAAATGGATCCAAAAATCCGTTACTTGTTTGCATCTTTTTTTATTAGCTGGGAAAGCTGACTTGAAAATGTACTTTTTTCCAGCATCTCCTGAGTGAGAGGTTTATCGAGCTTAGAGATCAGCTGAATCGATTGTGTGGTAATGCCTACCAAGAACTGTTCATCACCCGCTTGTACAATAGCGATACGTTCTTTTGTGCCTACCGGAATTTGCCTAATAATAGCCAAACCTTGTTGATTCGACATCGCAGGCACTTGCATTCGCTTCAGTAGCCAAGCAATAAATAAAATGAAGGCTATAACGAAAATTAGCGACCCAAAGGTGGTCGCTAAATCGAGAGAAGGAGGCGTTGCCGCAAAGGCAATAGAAGGAGTAGCAAGTAGCCCTACTCCCAAGACTCTGCGAAACAAACCTGTCATTCCGAGAGAAGAGCCCGCCAGTCTTTGAGACAAGAAGCCCATTAACGCAACTTCTTAATTCGTTCTGTTTGACTAATAACGTCTGTCAAACGAATACCAAATTTGTCATTCACCACAACCACTTCTCCATGAGCAATCAGAGTGCCGTTAACCATCACGTCAAGTGACTCACCAGCAATTCTATCTAGCTCAACAACCGAACCTTGGTTCAATTGAAGTAAGTTACGGATACTAATTTGAGAGCGGCCGACTTCCATTGAGATAGTCACTGGGATATCCATAATGGTATCCAGCTTACGACGCTCATCTTCTGAAATTGGAGACGATGAGTCGGTTAACTCATCAAGTGGTGCCGCGAGAACATCATCAACATCGATTGACGGTGCTGAAGGGTCTTCACCAAGTGCTGCAGCCCATTCGTCTGCTAGCTTTTGATCTTCACTAGGTTCCATTACCAATTCCTATACTTTTATCTACTTTGCTATTCTTCATCTTCGCTATTTTCCAACTCAGACATTAAGTCTTTGCCAAGAAAGGCGAGATCGGTTTTGACCACATGAGGTCTTTCAATTTTTTCAGAAATCTGTACCGCGAGCTTCTCTCCGGAACGGCCCATTTTAACACGATAGGTCGGCAGTTCTTCAACAAACATGGTTGCATGCTCAGGCATATTCATCGGGATAACATCCCCAGGACGAAGTTCCATCAAATCACGCAAAGAGATATCTTGCTCGAGCAAATTGACACGGAAGTTGACTGGCACATCCATGATTTCATCACGCAATGCTGAACTCCAACGAACGTCGGTTTCCATTTTATCTGATTGGACACCAGCATCCAGCAGTTCACGAATCGGCTCAACCATTGAGTAAGGCATAACCACATGGAAATCACCGCCGCCGCCATCGACTTCAATGTGAAATGAACTCACAACAATCACTTCGGTTGGACTCACAATGTTAGCCATACTTGGGTTTACTTCAGAGTCCAAGTATTCAAACTCAACGCCCATCACGGGAGACCAAGCTTCTTTGTAATCTTCAAAAACAATTTTCAGTAGTAACTGAATAATTCGTCTTTCTGTTGGTGTAAATTCGCGACCTTCAATCTTGGCATGAAAACGACCATCACCACCAAAAAAGTTCTCTACGAGAATGAAAACTAGCCGAGCTTCCATCGTAATTAGCGCAGTACCTTTTAACGGGCGGAAGCGAACCATGTTTAAACTTGTGGGTACATAGAGTGTGTTCTGGTACTCACCAAATTTCATCATCTGTACGCCGTTGATCGACACTTCAGCCGTCTTACGCAACATATTAAACAAGCTAATACGCATATGGCGTGCGAAACGCTCGTTAATAAGTTCAAGGGTCGGCATTCGACCACGAACGATTCGATCTTGTGATGAGAAATCAAAATTGACCGTATT
Source organism: Vibrio sp. 10N.239.312.C11 (assembly GCF_041466065.1). NCBI lineage: Bacteria > Pseudomonadati > Pseudomonadota > Gammaproteobacteria > Vibrionales > Vibrionaceae > Vibrio > Vibrio sp. 10N.239.312.C11. The sequence continues at coordinate 18,446 of NZ_JBFSRZ010000052.1, read as the reverse complement.
GTCACTTTCGGTTTCTAAGACATCTTCAACGTCTTCAACATCATCAACGCCATGTAATAGCGCATCAATTTCGTCTTGGCTTAATAAATCGGTCACATATTACCTATTGAATTACAAAGTCAGTGAATAACACTTTTTCAATTACCGGCTGGCCAACAGCTTGAGTTAAGCTTGCTTTAATATCTTCAGTCGCCTTGTTCCGCAGTTCAACTCTGCCGGCAGGAGATCGTAATTGATCGACCGTCGCCGAAGCGAATGTAGCAAGTAGTGCGCTTTCAACAAGTGGAGAGTGGTATCGAGCGAGAACTTCATTCTTCATACCACGTACCATCAGCTGTACCTTTATCTGAACTAAGCGATCTTTCTTATCGCCCGTAACGTTAAATAAGAAAGCTTGAGGCACATTAACATAGACCACTGGATCGGCACCCATGAGTTGAACCTCAGCTGACGACCCAGCACCCTCAGCCTTATCATCGGAACCCATTAAGAAAAATGCGGCACCACCACCTCCAAGTAACAGCACAACAACCGCGATAGCGATAATGAGGAGCTTACTCTTTCCTTTCGGTGTTTCTTGTTCTTCTGCCATATTCAGCTCTAACTTCCTGTTCTTTCTATTAACTAACTGTTCTTCTATTAACTAACGGTTCTTTCTATTAGCTAAGTGTTTTAGCCTGATACTAGGCATAATAACTAATTCCATCACGCTTTGACGTGACATTCAATTCAAGATTGCTGTTGCTATCAAGGTTTTCATCACCTTGACCATCATTTATACGGTTAGAGCCTGATTGTTGCTCGCCATTATTGTACCTGTCTTGCCCCTGACCAGTATTCTGTTGCTGAACTGAAGACTCAGCAAGCTGCATCCCTTGTTGAGCGAGCATCTCCCTCAAACGAGGTAAGGTTTGTTCAATAACCTCTCTCGCTTGTTGGCTACCGACAGTAAAGTGCACGTTCGCCACATCATTATTCATGGTCATGCGAATTTTCATCTGCCCCAACTCTGGTGGGTCAAGACGGATATCCAAGCTCTTGAGATTCTTAGACATCATCATTTGGACTTTTTCCGCCACCTGGTCGTTCGCTAACTCTTTAGTGAGTTGCAAAGGTGCCTGTTGAGCCGCTTGAATTTCAGCTCGCGTAGGTGCTGAACCCACCGTAGCTGTACCTTGTGCGCCAGCGGCCGAGGCTATCTGCTGAGCAAAGGTCGAATCTTTAGAATCTTCTTTAGCACCGGCTTTGCCCAAACCAGACAATGCCGCGGCACCTGCGCCCGCTTTAAGAAGCGCATCAGTAGAGCCTGCTTTTGTAGTGACTGGCGCTGCATTCATCGCGATCCCTTGCGCGGTTAAAGCTGGATCCAACGTTGCTTGCTGCTGAGGTGAAGCAACATTAGCTTGTTGAGCGGCTGCATGTGCATTGTTGGCGTGCAGCATTGCTGCCTTATCCGTAAGAGCATTGTTTGTTGATTGAGAAGCGGCCTGCGCTGACACTTGTTGTGCAGCCGTCGCTACAGCTGCTGTTGATGCCGCCGCAGCTAAAGCTTTAGTTTCGCTTGAATCCGTATTATCCCAATCAATAGCAGCGGGTTCACCAGACGCGCTGTTCACAGCCGGAGCTTGATTTAGCAAAGCCGTTGCTTGTTGTTGAACGTTAGTGAGCTGTTGATTCAACAGGTCTAAGTTAGAGGTCGCTTTAGTCAAAGCGGCTTGCTCATCAACCGTCAACTTAGCACCACTTTGTTGCTTCTTAAGCAAGCTATCGACAACAGACTGTTCTGATTCGATTTGTCCATTCAATTGTTTTAGTGCTTTGGTATGGGCATCAACCTGCTTGGCGAGTTCAATATCCGCAGCTGAGATCGCTTGGCTCTGTTCGGCCACCGCGGCGCTAGCCGCATTCTTTTGACTCAGCTCTCGGTTCATACTGGCTTCAATTTGTTCTGGAGTGACGCCTTTATCCATCAACTGTCGGATTTCATCATCAGTCAGCTGAGACACACCCTTACCTCCGGTAAGAACAGCGATTTCAGAATCCACCTCAAGACTATTCTCTTGGATTGCTGCATTCGTTTGTTGTCTCGCCTCATCCGTAACGGAGGCTACTGCAACTGAAGCACCGGAGATATTACCTTGGGCGTTATCTACCTGACCTTGCTGAGGCAAGCCTTTGCCGTTTGGCGCTTGATTTAGAGTTTTGTTTGCCTCATCCAATTGACCAAGCAATTTATTGCCTTCATTCATCGCTGCATTAGCTTGCGATGCTTGCGTAGAGCCATCTACAGCTGATGTACCCTGAGTTTGGGATTGAGCAACCTGTTCTTTAGAATCATTCATCGTAACCTGCGCATCTTTACCATCCGCCTTATCAGCGACAGTGCTATCAGTGCCCGAATTGGCTTTGAGCTTAGCCTCAGTTCCAGACACAGCCTCTGCAGATGTTTCCTCAGCAGCTTTCTCGCCTTCTACTTCTGAAGCTGCTTGCTTGCTTTGCGCTTCGCTTACTTCGTCAGTAGCCTTTGATTCAGCTGAATCACCTTTGTTCGCTTCGGATGACGCTTCACCTTCGGTAGAGGCCTGTTTAGCATCAGGTTTCGCGGTGCTTTCTGTGTCTTTTGCTGCGACTTTACTGTCACTTTCTTCAAAGCCTAGTGCTTCTTTGAAAGACTCAAAGAAACCTTTAGAGTCTCCAGTTTCTTCTACCTTTGAAGAGGCAGAACCGGAGTCCAACAACGATGACGTTTTGTTGGTCGCTGAATTTGAGGAAAGACTAACATTCATATATACAAGCTCTATCTACTAGCTTTGCTGCCATGAATCAGACAACAAAAAGAAAGTCGGGTGCTTTTTATGCCTTTGGTGAGCATAACTCGCAATTTGATATAAAACAGAGCAAGAAACATGCCTATAAGTTTTAAGTCTGCCATCTGCAGAGCAACACTTGCGTCATTCGTGAATTAGGTTCAAATCTTCTTTCGGCTATATAACAGAGTCGAGAACTCATCCATTTGCTTTTGCTCTCTTTGATCTTGCAGCTTTGCTTTTTCTTTCTGCTTTTTCTCCATCAACCATTCGTAGGATTTACGCTTTTTTCGTAACTCCATCCAATAGTTTTGGCAGTTATCGACCTGATTTTTAAAGTGGTGTTCCGCTTCTCTCTGCTTAGAGAGCGTTTCATCTAATTGCGTTAAGAAACGGTTTAAGTGACCATATTGGCTAGCCGTTAATCCGGCCTTACCTCGGTCAACAAGTTGCTGGCAGTAATCAAGTCGATATTTTTCAATCTGTTCGACCTGTTCGTAGTAACCCTGCAGCTCGACATTCGCTTGATTCAGCGCCAATACAGCTTGGTTCTCTTGGTCTTTCGCTTGATCGAGAAGAAATTCTAACGCGTTATCCATGATTGACCTTATTCAACACGACCTAACCGCCTAACACATGCTTTAACATGTTGACGCACATGTCATAGGGAACCGTTTCTTTCATTTTCTGTTGTAAGTACTCGTCCAACCTCGGTTTCAAAGTGAAAGCACTGTCGATTGCAGGGTCTGTTCCCGGCTTGTAAGCACCAATCGAAACCAAATCTTGATTTTTCCGGCATATAGACAGCACTTGTCTAACGGCTTTCGACATCAAGACATGTTCTTCGGTGGTGATTTGAGGCATAACACGACTGACGGATTTCTCAACATCAATCGCGGGATAGTGACCAGCATCAGCCATCTCACGAGATAAAACAATGTGACCATCAAGAATCGCTCGCGATGCATCGGCAATAGGGTCTTGTAAATCATCACCTTCTGTTAACACGGTAAAGAAAGCAGTGATAGAACCTTGTTCATCGTTACCATTACCTGCTCGCTCCACCAGCGCAGGAAGCTTGGCAAACACAGACGGCGGATAACCTTTGGTTGCTGGCGGCTCACCCACAGACAGAGCGATTTCACGCTGCGCCTGAGCGAAACGAGTCAATGAGTCCATCAGTAGTAGAACATCTAAACCTTGGTCTCGGAAATACTCGGCTACAGCCAGTGCGGTTTGACAGCCTTTTAAACGCATCAATGGAGACGAATCCGCAGGAGCGGCGACCACAACAGAACGCTTACGACCATCTTCGCCAAGGATCTCTTCAATAAATTCTTTTACTTCACGTCCACGCTCACCAATCAACCCCACCACGACCACTTGCGCGGTTGTGCCACGAGTCATCATCCCAAGCGTGACCGACTTACCCACACCGGAACCCGCAAACAGGCCGATACGCTGCCCTTTGCCCACCGTTAGTAAGCCATTAATCGCTTTTAAGCCAACATCAAGTGGCTCAGAGATAGGTTTACGAGCTAAAGGATTGATTGGCTCAGCATTAAAGGAAGCGCGTTGCTCGGTATAGATTGGACCTAAACCGTCGAGCGGATTACCTACGCCATCGATAACACGACCAAGCAACTCCATTCCAACAGGGATACCGCTTTCTGATGTCATCGGTGTCACGCGAGCGCCAGGTAAGATCCCAGTAATTTGTTCACTGGGCATCAAAAACAGGTTATCGCCAGAAAAGCCAACCACTTCGGCTTCCATCTGACCAGACATGGTCTCTACTAAGCATAAGCTGCCAATTGGCGCTTTGCAGCCGGTCGCTTCAAGCGTTAGACCAACAACACGAACTAGTTTGCCTGATGCAATTGGTCGCGACTTTAGCCCCTCGACTTTGTATTGGCTAAGACGGTTCGCTAACTCAAGCATTACTCATGACCTTGATGACGGTTTACACCACAGAAGCTTTGAATGACGTTCTTCACGCGCTCTTCCATACGGTAGTTAACACTCGATTCACCCGCTTCAATTTGTACGTCGCCGCGATTGAGTGCAGGCTCTGATACCAACGTCCAATTACGAGAGTCCAATTCCGTTTCGCCATACGCTGAGCGTATTATTGCAACGTCTTCAGGGTTTAGCTTCAATGTGATCGCGTGACCTGAAATTGGCAATGACTCTACCGATTCTTTCACGGTATCTAGTATGATTTGTGGGGTGGTTTGCACTTCAACATGAACCACTTCTTTGACCATAGTCAGCACCATGTCCACCAGTTGCTTCTCTACCTGAGCATTCATCAGCTCTAATGGCTGAGCGAACTGGTTGGCTAGCCCCATAAAGATGGCGACTTGCTGCTGAATGTACTCTTGACCAGCAGTAACGCCTTCAAGTTTGCCGGCTTCGTTACCCTCTTCGTGACCTGCGGCAAACCCTTCTTCTTTGCCTTTTTCGTAGCCCTGTTTAAAGCCAGCCTCTTGTCCTTGATGAAGCCCTTCCTGATAAGCACCTTGCTTGATCAGTTCGATTTGGTCTTCAGTTAGAACCAGCTCTTCGTCTTCAATGGCTTCTTCAACCGTTGGCATCCAGCCAGGATCGTAGTTAAAAGCCGTTTCTTTGGCTTGTTTGTTCACATCAGAGGTATAGTCAGGCAGCCCCCATTTCTGAGGTTGGGCAACCGTATTATCTTCTTCAGGGCGAAGGAAGCCACGTTTTCTATCACCTGACATATCAGTACCTATCTATGAGTTCGTCCAACTGCGTTGTAGATTCAAGCAATTACACGGTAGTTAATCTGTGGTTTGAGGTTGGATAAAGAAAAGCCCCAACAATGTGGGGCTCTTGAGGTTTCTGTATTAAAGGAACTCGTCGGCGCCACCAGACAGCATAATCTCGCCACTGTCTGCCATCTTCCTCGCAATACCCAAGATCTCTTTCTGAGCCGCTTCTACATCAGAGACTTTAACTGGCGGCATCGCCTCAATATCGTCTCTCATCATATCAGCAGCACGCGTAGACATGTTCTTGAAGATCTTCTCACGTAGGCTTTCATCAGCACCTTTAAGCGCTTTCTGTAGAACGTCTTGTGGAACATCACGCAGCAATCGCTGAACACCTTGGTCATCAACTTCAATAAGGTTTTCAAAGACAAACATAAGATCTTGGATCTGTGTTGCCATGTCTTCGTCTTGATCTCGAATTTGCCCCATCAAGATGCCTTCTACATTATTGTCCATGTAGTTCATGATCTCAGCAGCGGCTTTCAGGCCACCAATTTTGGCAGCTTGAGCACCCGCTTGACCCGCAAACTGTTTCTCCATGATTTCATTCAATTCAGCGAGAGCTGAAGGTTGAACTTCTTCAAGGTTAGCAATACGCATCATCAAATCAAGGCGAACACGCTCAGGGAATTGAGATAAGATCTCCGCAGACTGATCCGATTCCAGATAAGACAGTACGATCGTTTGAATCTGTGGGTGCTCGTTAATGATGATGCTTGCCACCTGACGAGGGTCCATCCACTTAAGAGAATCCAAACCTTTAGAACCAGTACCTAAAAGGATCTGATCAACAAGGTTATTCGCCTTATCTTCGCCCAGCGCAGCCACCAACGCATTACGCATGAAGTCTTCACTGCCCATACCGATGTTGGTGTACTTCTGAATATCATCTAAGAAAGCGCGGTGTACAGCACCTACTTTTTCTTGAGACCAATCCGTTGAACGTGCCATTGCACTACCAACACGCTGAACCTGTTTAGGTTCTAGATGGCGAATGATACCCGCAGCATCTTCTTCACTTAAACTTAGCAACAAGATCGCAGCGCGCTCTTCGCCTGAGATAGACTCGATATCGACACTTGCGACATCAAGCTCACCACCTTCTGCTTGTTGTGGAACAATTTCGTTAGCCATCTGCCACCCAATTCTTAACTACTTGAGCTGCTAGCTCTGGTTCATTCGCTACAAGTGCACGTACTGCTTTCAGTACGTCCTCATCTTTGTGAAGGTTAGGTAGGTCGATACTTGAACCAAATTCAAATAACTCACCACCTTCAATATCACCACCAATTAAACTGGTTTCGCCGTCAGCACCAATTGGCATGCCATCGGGGCCGTACATTTGATCGTCATCGTCTGCTGCTGGGTTAAGCAGTTTTTTCATTGCAGGGCGAACCAGCACCAATACGACAACAATAATAACCAACGCACTCGCAAACCAACGAACCCAATCATTAAAGTGTTGATGCTCCCAAATTGGTACGTCAGCAACAATATCCGTTACTTGAGGTGCAAATTGCATGCTTAAAACATTGAGTAAATCACCGCGGTTTTCATCAAAACCCACAGTGCCAATCAATACCTGACGTATCGCGTTAATTTCGCTTGCTGGAATTGGGGTGTGAACCACTTCTCCCGTATCAGGGTTCAGTGATTGGCGATCTTTGATTGCAACAGATACGGTCTGACGATTAACCGTGCCGCTCTGTTTTCGCTCATGACTAATGGTAGTATCCAGCTCAAAGTTGCGGGTCGCTTCTTTGTGAACCGAACCTTGCCCCATCATCGTACCATCTTTCATCTGAGCCACATCCTGAGGAATCGAAGCATCAGCAGGAGGCTGGTTACTCAAAGCCCCTGGAATACCAGCCACAACGTTGCCGTTATTGTAGTCTTCTAATGTATATTCACTTCGGGTTGCTGGAGTATTCGGATCAAAACGCTTTCTTGTTTGTTCCACAGCACTAAAGTCGAGTTGAATATCAACCTGAGCCGTGTAGTTACCAAACCCAAGAATCGGAATCAAAATGGAGTCAATTTTTTCACGTAGCGCTTGCTCTTGATTACGCTCTAACTCGTGCTCTTTTCGGCGTGCCGCTGACATCGGATCCTGAGAGCCAGAGCTCAAAAGTCGGCCATGCTGATCGGTCACCGTAATTCGCGAAGTTTTCATCCCCGGAACGGCACTAGCCACCATGTCCACAACAGAATCAACTTCTTGCTGCTTGAGGTTCGTCCCCGTTTTAAGTGTCAGGAATACTGAGGCAGAGGCTTCTTGATTGTGACGAACAAAGACACTTTGCTTAGGTAAGGCAAGTAAAACTTGAGCTTTACGTACCTGCTTCATCTGTTCAATAGCTTTAGCAAGCTGTCTTTCACGACTTAGTTTAAGACGCTCTTTCTCTAAACGTTGTGATACACCAAAACCCATGTCTTGCATGAGGATATCATCACCGGTGTTTCGCTCTTGGTTCAAACCCGCTCGAACCATATTTAGCTTTAATGAGTTATATTCACTCGCTGGTACCGAGATGGTATTCCCTTCAAGAGAGTACTCAATCTTCTGCGTATCCAAATAATCAAGAACCGGGATCAACTCTTCTGTTTCGTAAGCCCCTAATGGACGCATTTCTGGCTCTTTCACCCAGAAAAACAGCATTACAATAAGCGCTACACAGATCGAGATAGAAAGAACTAAGACGACTTGACGAAGCAAATCGAGATCACCGACGGCCATATCGAACTTAGATGAACTGCGCTCACCTAAATCGGTATTTTGCCCTTCGCCATCTAGATCAGAACTTGCAATAAGTGCGTGGTCGTTGCTATCGCTTACGGTTAAATCTGTTGTTTGACTGTTATCTGCCACTATTTACTACCCAACTTATACCGGCATGTTCATCAGCTCTTTGTACGACTCGACCAATTTATTTCTAATTTGGATCGTCGCTTCAAAAGCCACACTAGATTTATTACGAGCAATCATCACGTCAGATAAAGACACGCTTTGATCGCCACTGTCAAAACGAGTTTGAAGATTACCAGAGGTCTTTTGTAATGAGTTCACATTATTGATGGCATTAGTCAGCATGTTGCCAAAATCTGCACCAACCGCTTGGCCCGTTGCAGCAGGACGCGTGCTGGCAGCTTCAACCATCATTGCCTGCATTTCGCCTTGTAAACCATCTATTCTCATTTACTACCTCAGGAGTCAAAATTATGACTATCTATTTAGCTTTATTATTGACAGAGCAATTAACGTGCCATGCATCAATTTGACTAGCTATCGTAATACACTAGTCAGAAAGCTGACACTACTAATTTATGTTCAATTTGGAATATCTATTCCAGCATCACGCATTTTCGCTAATTTATAACGCAATGTACGAGGGCTAATACCTAGCTTTTCAGCCATATCTTTACGTCGACCATGACAAGCAATCAATGTTTCGAGAATGATCGCATACTCTTGATCTCTAAGCTCATTTCCAAGCCCTTCGCTACCTGCCACGACTTTATTGATAGGATTCGCTTCAGCAATCGGCTTAATTTCTGGCGCTGCAACACTGTTCCCTTCAACGATCTGTTGTAGTCCAGTAGCGTCTTGCCAATCAACACCTTCAAGTAAAATATGTTCGCCTGAAATATTTTCTTGCTCACTCAAAATTAGAGCGCGCTGCACGACATTATCCAGTTCACGTACATTTCCCGGCCACGGATAATTGACGAGTTTACTAATGGCTTGCTCAGACAGAACAGGAACAGGCATTCCTAGTTTGGTGCAATGACGTTCCACCAAATGTTTCGCAAGCGGCGCAATATCACCTTTACGTTCACACAGCGCTGGCCAAGTAATTGGAAATACATTCAGTCGGTAGTATAAATCTTCACGGAAATTCCCTTCAGAAACATACTGTTTTAGGTCGCGGTTACTGGTTGCTAGAACACGGACATCCAATTTGATGCTCTTGCGGCTACCAAGACGTTCAACTTCGCGCTCTTGCAACACTCGCAGCAATTTCGCTTGTAGGCTGAGATCCATTTCGCTGATCTCATCCAACAAAATAGTACCGCCTTGAGCTTGCTCAAATTTACCCGGACAAGCTTGAATCGCACCGGTGAACGCACCTTTATCGTAGCCAAACAGTGTTGCTTCCAACATGTTATCTGGAATCGCGGCACAGTTAATCGCAACAAAAGGACCGTCTTTACGGCTCGAGGCGTTATGAATATAGCGAGACATGACCTCTTTACCAGAGCCACTTGGCCCTAGCACCATCACGTTGGCATCGGTTTTAGCCACTTTGTCAGCCAGCATCATTAGTTTGATACTTTTCTCATCGGCAACGATAGCATCGCCATTGTCATCCGACTTTACGGGAGCGTAACGGCTCACCATGTTTAACAGCACTTCTGGAGCAAATGGCTTTGCCATGTAATCGATAGCGCCTTCTTTCATTGCCGCGACCGCATCTTCAATGTTGGCATAGGCCGTCATCAATAGAACCGGAAGATTTGGCCAATGCTGCTTGATGTTTCTTAGCAATGCTAAACCGCCCATACCGGCCATCTGTACATCAGAGACCACGATATCAACAGAGTTTGATTTCAATTTTACCAGAGCATCTTCCGCACAATCCGCTTCCAGCCATTCATAACCAGCAAGCGCGAGTGTATCGACAAGGGCTTCGCGTAGACCTTCATCATCTTCGACGATTAACACTTTGCTTTGAGCCATAGGATTCTCCAGTGTAAATTCAGTTAAAACTTATTAGTCTTCAGAAGAAGAGCTTCTTTCCAACGGTAGACACATGGTAAAGCATGCGCCGTCACCCTCTTCTGATATCAATTCCAGTCGACCTTCATGTGCTCGGCATACCATTTGTACAACCGCTAAACCTAGACCTGTGCCTTGAGAACGAGTGGTAAAGAAAGGTTCCATAATCTTACCTTGTAGTTCTTTAGGCACTCCGGGGCCACTGTCTTGCACTGATATCTTAAGTTCACCGTTTACGGGTCTAAAAAACACATCAATCTGCGATTTCTTGCCAGCAATTTGAACCGCGTTCAAAACTAGGTTACTTAAAGCAGAAGCGATAGCATTGGCGTTGCCAAACATTTGAGTCTTTTCATCTTCAACTTCCTGACAATAATCAATCTGGTTGCTTTTTAACGCAGCCTCCACCATAGGATGAAACTCAATGATGAGTTCCGCGATGGTGAATGGCTTAACCACCTTGTTGTCGCCACCTTTGGCAAACAACAGCATGTCATTCACTTGTTTCTCTAAATCATGCAACCTATCCATCAGCTTAGATTGAAAACGCGTTTTTGTTGCCGGCGGCAAATTTGGCGCGGCAAGGTTTGATGCATACAGCATTGCACTAGAAAGCGGCGTGCGAACCTGATGGGCAAGCGAAGCGACCATTCTTCCGAGTGAAGATAAACGCTGAAGATCGCTCACACGAGACTGAAGTAAGCGAGTTTCTGTCAGGTCTGTAATCAAAATAAGCTGACCTGTAGTCGAAGCTGAAATCGCTAAGCGCACTTTTCGCCCATTCTTCAATGAGATCTCATGCCCATCATCGTCCCTTGGTTCAAAGGCATTTTGTATTACCGAAAACCATTTCTCGCCAACCAACTCAACCCCGAGAATACGGTGTGCTTCAGGATTCGCTTCTCTCACTTCACCATGTGTATCTAACAAGATGACCCCCGCAGGCATAACATCGAGCACTTGCTTATAGCGCTCAACCTGTTGCTCAACAGAATCTAGATGTGATTGATTTTCTGGTTCGTTAGATAGGTGCATGTCAAAAATTTGCCTCAAATACTAAAACAGCCTGACATGTACAACACAAGTCAGGCTATTTGCTATATTTATCACATAGTTAAGCAAGCAACAACTCGACTATGGTTTATCTGTTCGTTTAGCTAAAGTTGCTAAAATGCTAAAGTGTGTACTAGTTTTCGTTTTCATCGAAAATAGGCACTAACGCTGCAAGTTATATTTGCGCATTTTTTCGACCAGAGTGGTTCTGCGCATTCCAAGCATGTCAGCAGCGCGAGCAACAATACCGCCCTGAGCCTCCAACGCTTGATTGATCATATTCACTTCCATATCAGCGAGTAGTTCTTTCAAGTTAACCCCTTCAGCGGGTAAATCTTGAGGTGCGTTCGCATTGTCAGCAAGCTCATCGTGCTGCTCAAAACTGAAGTCTTCTGAGAACAAGTCAGAAAGAGCATCTCGCTCTTGCTCTTCCTCTGATGCAAAATTATTAAACTCTGGCTGAAACTCTGGGATATCACTGTATCTATATTTAGTTGGTAGATGATTCACATCAACCAAGCTATTTGGATATAAAATAACCATTCGCTCAACTAAATTAGCTAACTCACGTACGTTGCCCGGCCAGCAATGCTCCATCAAAGAGTTGATTGCACGGGGAGTAAAACAGATTGGCATGCCACCTTCAGCTTCCATTCTGGTTATCAACTCCTGAAGCAATAGGGGAACATCTTCTTTTCGCTCCTGAAGCGATGGCATTTCAATTGGGAAAACGTTCAAGCGATAGTAAAGGTCTTCACGGAACAAATCATCTTCGATCATATTTTCAAGATTGCGGTGTGTTGCCGCAATCACTCGAACATCAGCTTGAATGGTACTATTGCCACCTACACGTTCAAAACTGCGTTCTTGTAAAACACGAAGCAACTTAACTTGCATCGCCATTGGCATATCACCAATTTCATCAAGAAACAGTGTACCACCTTCAGCCAACTCAAAACGGCCTTTACGTGCGGTAATTGCACCAGTAAACGCGCCCTTCTCATGACCAAACAGTTCACTTTCGAGCAAGTCTGGCGGTATAGCGCCACAGTTTACGGGAACGAAAGGTCCTGAACGACGTTTAGAATGATAGTGAACATTACGTGCTACAACTTCTTTGCCCGTGCCTGACTCGCCAAGAATCAATACGTTTGCTTCAGTAGAAGAGACTTGTTCAATCAAGTGACGAACTTCTTGGATACCAACACTCTGCCCAACTAGACTACGAAAAAGCGTGTTCTTACGCGCTGAAGGTAAAATTTGAACGCCTTTACGGCCTAAGAAGTCTTTACAGTGTCTCAGTGCATCACTTAATTGCGGATAGTTAAGAGGAAGTTCGAGTTCACCAACAAAGTTAGTAAGTTCCTCAACCGGGTAATCGTTTTTGCCAATCACCAGTAAAGGGATGTGATTAACATGAACAAGCTTTTCATTCAGTAATGCGAAGCCTTTGGCTTTAATTGAACCAATGATGCAGCCAGCCCACTGTAGGGACCAGTCAACTTTGTGTGCTTGTTCAGAGCTGATTACTTCGCAGCTCTCTCCTACAAACTCTAATATTGTGCTTAAATTGTGACGATTTTGAGCGTTATCATCGACGACAAGCAGTTTTGCCAAACCTTGCATAAGTAGGAATTATTGCCTTTATTTTGGTGCGATGCGGAAATTGGTAAGCGACGTAAGAGACAAAACAGAGAAAATATCAATGGTTATGATCTACGTGGACAAATCTAGGAAACCAGCAACGAAAAAAGCCATTAGGCTATCTAATGGCTTCTATTTTATTTGATTATAAAAATAAGGCAACCAAGCAATTCAGAGATATGCGATTGGTTTAAACTGGGATGTTTCTTTAAATACCAACATCCGCAGACGTTAAATTGTGATATTCATTCGGAATTTGGTCCCAAGCGCTCTTAATTTCGCGGATAATATCGATAACATCATCAATTGGCTGAGGATCATTTTTGTGATTTGCAGCAGAAATTTGCGTGATCATAAACTCATAAAGTTGATCTAGATTTTTCGCAATGTCGCCACCATCGGACATCGATAGGCAACTACGCAGGCTAATAATGATATCTAGAGCCTTACTCAGTCGCTCACCTTTCACCGGGATGTTGCCCGCTTGCATTGCCGCTTTACCTTGAATTAAGCGCTCGATAGCACCAGCCATTAGCATCTGAACAATTTTATGCGGTGAGGCAGCTGTAAGCTGACTATCCACTGATACCTTTTTATATGCCTGTAAAGAACCGCGCATAGTAAACCTCTTCTATAAAAACTTTTTGTATTGTTGAACTGATTTGGCACCATGTCGGTATTTATGTAAGTTTTTACCTACTCGACCAGTCTCAGACTGCATCAGTTCGACCAATTGTCTTGTTCTCGAAATGGCTTCAAACCACTCGGAGCTTTGCTTAACGTCGGGATATGAATCGATTAATTGAAGCACGTTTTGCAATAACTGTTCTCTGTTATCGACAAGATGCACTATTTCTTCAGCATTAATTTCACTATATTCGAGCTTAGACATAATTAATTGATCGAGCTCACAAAGCTCTTGAAGCAGTTTGCTCATCTATTAGCCCATTGCACTCATCATGCTGCCCAACTGAGATTGCATCTTGCTGGTCGCATCCTGCATCGCAGTGAACTTGGAGTGCGTACGGCTCTCTAGGCTATCCATGCGTCGGTCAAGCGCGCTTTGATCATCAACCAAACGGTAATTTTGTTCGACTAAGCTCTTTTCTCTCGTGCGGATTGAGCCCGTAACACCCGTGATCCCTTGAATCGCATCTTCGACTTTTTTGGCGAAACCGTTGTTGCCGCCAAAGAACTCACCCAACTTATCAAAGTGATTGTTAAGCTGACGATCAAGCATGTCGTAGTTGATTTCTAGCGAGCCTTGTCTTGTGGTGGTGATACCAAATTCAGTCAAAGACTTAAGGTTGTCAGGCGCGTCTTCAATGCTTGAAGAGAACACACTTTTTAGTCGCGAGTCTGCGTTACGCACTGTACTGTCACCAGAAAGAGGGCCTTTTTGACCTGTCAAAGGGTCAACACTCGCCAAACCTTTAGATACTTGGTAAAACTGATTATAAGAGCTAACAAAAGCTTCAATATCTTCACGAACACGATTACGGTCGTACTCAACACCAATTTCTGCTGGCGGCTTATCTTTTGGCGTTTTACCTTTAACCGTAATATCAATACCTTCAACGGCATCTTCAATCACATTATTATTGCTAGAAAGCTGAGCGACACCATCCAGAATGACCATTGAATCTTGTCCAGCTTGCACTTCAGTCATGCCGCTGTATTGGTCAAAAGACTGTTGAGCCAAAGCCAGATTAGCTTGAGCTTTATCAACCTTCTCTAAATGTGTTCGTTCCCCCGGAGATAACCTAGCTCTCTCTAATTGCTGAGCCTGCTCCGGGGTTAATTCACCTTTCTCAACTCTCTTCGCTAACTCTGAACGTTCATCAACCAATTTACTTTCTATTCTGGCTTTCTCGGCATCGAGCTTCTGCTGCGCTTCTTTGGGGGTAACATAAGAATCCGTCAGAGTACCTGCGGCAGTATTTGACCACCCCGGAATATCAGCGGCTTTCTCGATGGCTTTTTCGTCAAGCTCGAGTTCAGGCCTAAAAAAAGAATCGAGTAATGTGCCCGAAGCGGTGTTGTTCCAGCCTGGGATCGTATCTTCTGGCATCCCTGAAGCCGCTAAGGCGGACGCATCTAGCGCCTTTTGACCTGCCATTGCCGCTTCTTGGCCATAAGTTAAATTATCACGGTCAAATTCAGCGAAAGGATCTTCAGGTTCAACGACAGGTTCCGATTTTCTTTCAAAAATAGGATTGCCGTTTTCATCAAATATGGAATTTCCGTCATCGTCTCGCAGCGGAACAGCAAAGCCGTCAGGAATTGGGTTACCGTCAGCATCCAATTTAGGAGGGGCATCAGCTAAGACGCCTTGCGCTACTGAGCGAGCATCTTCTAAGGCTTTCAGTCTTTCCGATAGGGTTTTATATTCTAATTTTTTTAGAGGGTTGTTATCTTCAGAGTCAACGTGGAGTTTTATTTGATTGTCTTCACCAGACATATTTGAAGCGAGGACTAACCGTGGTCCTTCTTTATCATTAATGATAGAAGCTCGAACACCCGGATTATCCCCAGCGCTGTTAATACCTCTAACAACATCACGCAGTTTTGAGTTAGCACTAACTTGTGTTTCGAAGCTCTCGCTACCAAGCGAAACCTGCAGCTTGCCAGGGCCAAATTTCATGTCATCTGATAGAACATCAGAAGCCACTTTATGGCTCTGGGCAAGCTGCAACACATCGATGGCATATTTGCCAGCGATCGCTTCGGTAGTCGCGGTCGCAGAAACAAGATTTTCATCAGTACTTTCTACTGTTCGCACAGCAAAAGCTTTATCCTGACGAAAGCTTGTCATCAGATCCTTCATCGAATCAAGGGATTCTCTGAGTCTTCCATAGGCACTAATGCTGGTGTCGATTCGCGTTCGTTCATTGTCGATCTGTTGCTGTTTAGGCACACGCTCAGAATCAACAATTTTGCTGACCATGGAATTGATATCCATGCCAGACGAAATCCCCATTGGGCCAAAACTCATTAAACCACCTCAATAATACGACTTAAACCTTAGCCTCCAATATTCCACTATTCGAGGTTTGGGCTGCTAGGCGCCTCAGAATTTCGAGCATTTCTTCGTCGGGAATTTGGCGAATAATATCGCCTGTTGTGGTCTCATAAATAGTGACCACATCTCTCCCAGTCTCTTCATCAACCTTGAAGGCAACACCCTTGTTAAGAGAAGATATAAACTCATTGACCTTCTCAACCATCTTGACACGCTCCTGATCATTTAACTCTTGTCTATGTTGAGCTAATTGAATCGCCGCTTCGGTAGCCATCTCTTTCGATTTTTCTACCTTGCCATGAGATGTTGCTTCTTTTAGTTGTAAAGTGCTCGACGCACTACTACCTTCATCGCTTGCAAATTTAGTGCCATTAGGTGAGCCATAAGGCTGGATGTTCGACGCGTTAGATAATATTTCCATAACACTCTCCCTCCCACCTTTATGAGCCTAACAGTAAAACTCTACCCAGAGTAGAGTTTACCGTTACTTACTGAAGTAAGTTTAGCCCAACAAGCTTAGAGCTGCTGATGGTGATTGTTTTGCTTGAGCTAAAATAGAAGTACTCGCCTGTTGTAAGATTTGAGATTTCGTCATTGCCGTTGTTTCTTTTGCGTAATCGGTATCTTTGATACGGCTCTTAGACGCATTAACGTTTTCGTTAATATTATCTAAGTTGCTGATTGCGTGATCAAAACGGTTTTGGAATGCACCGAGAGATGCTCGGTTACTGTCTACTGATTTTAGAGCGCCATCAATAATAGATACCGCGTTGTTAGCACCAGCAACCGATGTTACATCGATATCGTTAACAGTAACGTCTTTACCTGCACCAATCCCTAGCTCGCCCGCCAGACTGCCGCCAAATTCAACATTACCTTCAATTTTTTGGCTAGAAGCAAACAGTTGCAGTTTACCGCCTTCACCTACCGATGCTTGGACGTCTGGACTTTGGCCATTAATATACGTTGCTAGCTCTTCCATGTCGTTGCCTTCTTTCGCAGAAATAGACAACTCTTGAAGATCACCAAACTGATCTTGGTATTTCATCGTTAGAGCAGAGTTTGCTCCTACACGCCAAGACGTATCTTTACCCTCGGTAACACTATAGCTCTTACCGCCCATAGCTTGAGTGTCAGTACGCATATTATTCATCGTCAGCATTACTGCTTCACCAGAATCTGCACCGATTTGGAAAGATTGGCTACCAAAAGTACCGTTCAAAAGCTTGTTACCACCAAAAGAGGTCGTTTCAGCAATACGGTTAAGCTCAGTGTTTAACGCCGATACTTCTTCTTGGATAGCAACACGTTCAGATCTCGTGTTTGAGCCATTTGAAGATTGAAGAGAAAGGTCACGCATTCGTTGCAGGATATTGGTTGACTCATTCATTGCACCTTCAGCAGTCTGTGCAATAGAGATACCATCATTCGCGTTTTTTACAGCCATATCTAGGCCACGGCTTTGCGACGTTAAGCGGTTAGAGATTTGTAGGCCTGCAGCATCATCTTTCGCGCTATTAATTTTATAGCCAGAAGACAAGCGCTCCATTGATTTTTGAGTACCTTCAGCCGCGCTATTTAGGTAGCGCTGAGCCGTCATTGCAGACACATTTGTGCTTACATTAATCGCCATAGTTGATCTCCTTTAGGCATTTTTTCATGCACTTATGTGACTCTCACCTCACAAAAACACATGTTATTTTGTTTTATATACCAGTGTCTCTCTCACCTTACATTGGTACATATCATTTCTCTCAATCCCTTTAACGGCCCCTTAACTAGAAGCTTTAATAAAAAATGCATTTTTTTTCGTATTATTTTAAATATTAAAAAAAACGTGAAGTAGATCATCATTTCCCAACTCGGTCATTCCTTACTGTGAGGAACGAACGTGATAGGGAATCTCGCTTTTTCTTTCCCCCCTGATCTCGAAAATTACCGTTACCAAATCGCAGGCAATAAAAAACCCAGCCGAAGCTGGGTTTATTTAGCGCTCATCTCTCACCACGAGCTAATTTGTGGAAGCCTAACATTGACACTTATAACCAATAATGCATATGTTCAATGTGGCCTTTCAACCTGTTAACCTAGTAGGCTAAGTGCCGAGTTCGGAGCTTGTTTTGCTTGAGCTAGAATCGAGCTTGAAGCTTGAGAAAGAATCTGAGATTTAGTCATCTGAGTCGTTTCTTTCGCGAAATCAGTATCTTTAATGCGGCTCTTAGATGCATTAACGTTCTCGTTAATGTTGTCTAAGTTATTGATTGCATGGTCGAAACGATTTTGGAAAGCACCCAGTTCAGAACGGTGGCTATCTACATATTTAAGTGCCGCATCGATAACAGCTACAGATT
>NZ_JBFSRZ010000051.1:0-35826 GCF_041466065.1 Vibrio sp. 10N.239.312.C11 | reverse complement strand
TGATCAGATCGTAGGTTCTTGATTTAGTTCCATTGAATTACGCAACAAAGCCAGCAACTGTGGTAAAAGTAAGTACCAATAAGACTAGGGTGTTTATTGAGTAGTTCTCGACATAAAGTGAATTTTCTTTCGGCCTCGGCTTTATTACCTAGCGTTGAATCAATGATAGCAAGGTTACTTAATATTGATCTCGATGAAGCTTGAAGAGAATTTTTTTCTATTTCCCATGCGAGCTTGCAATAGTACTGAGCTTTTGAATAATCTTGGGTTTCTAAAAAAATGTAACCTAAATTATTATATATTCGAGTTAGGAGGCGTTCATTGTTAACGGCTTTTGATGCACTTGCTTTAGTTAGAGAAATAATGGCTTTTGAATAACAGCCTAATCGTATGAGAGCAACGCCAATAGAGTATTCTATGCAGAATTTAATGTCGTGAATATTGGATATTTCACTTCGATGTAGTGCTTCAGTTAGATGTTCAAAGGCTTGATGTACTTGCCCCAATTTTAATAACCGTGATCCTGTACAAAAATAATCAACGGCGCTTGGGATTGGTAGGTCATTTTCAGAGGCAAACTCTCTTATTTTAGCCTCAATCGTAAGAATACTTGCTTCATTAGGAGCTTCAACTATGTCGTTTATTTTTTCACTTAAAAAATAATTAAAGTGCTTAGAAGGGGTCATGTCACGATCACTAAAATAAGATAATCTCGTATTGTACGAAGGGGCGAACAAATTTGAAAGTAAAACTTATAATATAAAAGTGATGTATAAAGGTTACTAGGGACCAGGCCATTAAGCCGTAATATTTAAATTCAATTGAAGCTCATAAGGCATTTTAGATAAGCGTCGCTTTAATTGATGGCGTGTTCGTTCAATATCATCAACCGTAATCGCATCTTGGTCGTTAGTATGAATATCAACATTGACTCTTAGTTCCGGGCCAACCTTAGTCACACCCATTAGCTCCAAATCTTGCTCCGCATCTTTGTCCACAGCGACAACATTCTTATCTACCGCGTCACAAATATCTTTGGTTGCCGACATCATTAGCAGTTCACGCATTGCTTCACGTAACATGTCGAACGGCACTTTGATAAAGTAGAAAGACATCAGCAACATCATCATTGGATCGGCATATACCGCGTATTCAGCAAACGGAGAGTAAGCCACCAACCAAGCAACAACGAACCCTGCCGTAACTGCCACACTCAACAGCGTATCCATTTGCCACTGTTTAGACTCAGCTTGAATCAAACCTGAAGAAATACGTTTGCTCTTGTTAGCGATGTACCACCAAGCGTAACCACAACCCAATACGTTGAAAATACCAAACAGAGTTGCGATAGAAGCATCGACTTCACGACCACCTGTCATCAGAGCACCAATCGCAGAATAAAGCGAATAACCGACCACAAGCAGAATCACAATCGCTTTAATCGCGATTACGATCGGCTCAATGATTGCTCGACCGAACGGAAACTCCCTGTCTGATGGGCGATTAATGTATTTCGAAGCAGCTAGTGACAATAAAGTTAACAGTAAACTGATAAGAGAATAGACACCGTCAAATACTATGACTAGAGAGCCAACGAGAAGACCCAACACCAATCCGCCAATTGCGAAGCCTGATGCTAAAAGGGCTGAGAACAAGAGTACTCGGTTTTCGTTTTGGCTTTTCCTGTCACACATAATATTTTCCAGATGTTTTTGATAACTTCATTGTTCTAATATTGAGCTAGCTTTACAAACTTTATCTGATGACGTTTATATGTCGGTAACCCGTTTTACATTCAAGTAGTTATTATTCAATGGCTTAGTGGCGAATTTTGGTGTCAGTAAAGTTGACGATGACTGTTTTCTAGAGATGGTGTGCAAGTAAAATAAGATCGCTTATGATTAATAAAACAGATTGGTTGCAAGCGTTTTATCGAATTGTGTTATTTGGCTGCAGTTTCAAAGGAATGGATAAATATGAAGTTTGACGATATTGGTGATAGTGAGTTGTGGGTGATTGCTAACCCGATCATGGATAATTTGATGGACGGCTCGACCAAGGTTGACCATGCTCAGCACTGCCGAGATTTTACGCAGCGCATGAAGGATATTGTGACGCCGGAGTATCTGGAAAAGGTGTGTCATCATTATCAGCACAGTAATGGCTTTTTTGCTGAACGTGAACCTGTGGCGCTATTCAGACGCTCCGATTCTATCGCTTTTGTTTGGAAGCAAGCGTATACCATTGCGAAAGGCGAGTTTGTGGCTGAAATGGTACTGGTTGAAGAAGACGGACGTTATTTAGTGGATCACGTGATGGTCTTCTAAAGAGAGGGCTTTTTATTTGCTAGATGACTTTAAGTGTCGAGATAGAACATTATCTGACACTTTAGAAATCAAACAAGTAATCGCTGATCTGATCCGCTAACCAATTCATTCCTGGGTGCTCCGCCATACCTGCCGCAGTAAACATACAGTAGTCTTCTTGAGTTAGGCCATAAGTGTGCTTGATCACCGCCAGTTCCTGTTCACGCAATAAATGGCGTATCAATGGCTCAGGCATTACGCCCCATGCATCTTCTCGTAGAATCGTATCCAACATAAAATCGAAGCTAGAAAAACCAATGTATCGGCGAGAGAAGGGCTCAAGCTCAGGGTTATCTTTTTCATTGAGATAAACCATGGTCGCTTGCATCGAATTTCTTAGTACTTCATCCGATACTCTTCGCATCGCACTCAAATCATGCCCTTTCTTACATACCGACATCATTCGGATCTTGCCGAGTGGGTTGTAGATAATTCTTGGGTCGTCGACACGCTCGTAATCGACACCAAACGCAAAATCAACTTGTTGAGTTTCGACAAGATTAGCTAAGTCGCCACTAGACGCGAGAACGAAGTTGAAAGAAGTGGAAGGGTATTTGTTGTTTAGGGCGTGCGATAAACTTTGCCACATTTCATCGGGTAGGGAATCGTCGCGTGCGATCCAAATCTCGGCGTTGAATTCACCTGAAACATGTAAGCAGGTTTGTTTAATACGCGCTGCCGTTACTAACATGCCTTCGCAATCTTTGTAAATCGCTTTGCCCGCTTCAGAAAGTTCAACGTGGTTGCCGCTTCGTACGAACAATTCGACATCTAACTCTTTTTCCAAGGCTTTGATCGACATACTCAGTTTGGTTCGGTTGCATTCTAGCTGTCGAGCAGCTTCAGAGACGGACCCTAAATCAGCAACTGAACAAAAGGCTTGGACTTGAGAAAGGTTCATTTCATTTCCATATTGAGCGGATGGCGGTGCATATTATCTGAATATTGTGCTGACTATCTTAGAAATAGTCCATCTTTGCATGATAACTCTATGACGAATTGACTAATTTGGTTTATTCTGGGGGCGTTCCGAACCTACAAGAAGTAAAGATGGAGGCCATGATGGCGAAACAATGGGACGAGTACGCACCTGATTGGGATAACGATCCCGCTACTGCTGTATTCGCACAGTCCGCATTTGACCAGTTAACACAGCTCGTTGATTTGAACGGAACCCGTGTCCTTGATTTTGGTTGTGGTACAGGATTACTCAGCCAGAAAATATCTCCTTTTGCAAAAGAGATCATCGCTCTCGATATCTCAGAAGGGATGATTGAAGAGTTAGATAAAAAAGAGCTGTCTAATGTAGAGCCCGTCGTTGATATCTTATCGCGCGGACTTGCAGCCCAACACCCAGCATTCAGAAATCAGTTTGACTTAGTGGTAGCCTCTTCGGTATGTGGCTTTATTCCGAACCTACAAGATACGGTCAGCCTTATTTATACTCTGTTAGAAAACGATGGGGTTTTTGTACACTGGGATTGGTACTTAGAAAACGACAGCGAAGATTTTGGGGTCAGCGAACAGCGCTCCCAGAATGTATTGAGCGCAGCAGGTTTTTCGATTGTTGAAGTCTCAACACCGTTTTCAATCGACACCCCACAAGGTACTTTGAAGGTTCTGATGGGTGTAGGCCGTAAACAAGTGGTTCCTCACCTATAGGTTACTTGTCTGTAGTTGACGTATCTGGAGTTGACGTATAGATAACTCCAGATAACTGCACTCACGCTTAATTGACTAAACCCACATCAACGATCTTTGGATCCGTTATGTGGGTTTTCTATTTATACGCACTTGCGTTTTAAACTAAACGGTTCAATTAAGCGGCCTAATCTCTTCTGCTCATTCTTTCCCTTCCCCAACGACAATCATCGATAAACAACCATCGTTAATTGGCAAATGGCCAATTTAAAAACTGTCTATTCACAAAATTTACAAGCTATCTATTCATAAATTACTAAGTTACAAATGGTGTTTTCCATTTTGGAAATGTAGGCTTGCATACATTTCATTAGTGGAAATGTAAGTGTGAGATATAAAATAAGCCCATAAGAATATTAAGGGTTTAATCATGAGCCACCAATCTGCGTCATCTACTTCTTCAACACTTTCAGAACAACAACAACGCTTTAGCAATATCATTTCAGATGCCAACCTGTCCCCAAAACAGAAGTCGAGCTATCTTGCCTTAGAAGCTGAAGCCAGTCTGCCGTATATGCCGGTAAGCAATGAAGTAGAGCAAGCCTTACAACAAGGTGTGCTGTGTGACATGTTTGAAGGTCACGCCCCATTTAAGCCGCGCTATGTGCTTCCTGATTATTCTAAATACTTACATCAAGGCTCCAAGTATTTAGAGCTTAGCGCGGCTACTAATTTCGACGAAGCATTGAACATGCTCACCATCCTTTATCATCACGTTCCATCAGTGACTTCAATTCCGGTTTACTTAGGCCAGTTGGACGATGTGTTGATGCCTTTTGTTGGCGGTTTGACGGATGAGCAGGTATACCAAAAGCTGAAGCTGTTCTGGATCATGCTGGATCGCACGCTGCCAGATGCCTTCATGCACGTTAATATTGGCCCTAGTGACAACATTGTATGTCGCACTATTTTACGTGTGGATGCTGAACTCAAGCAGATCGCACCTAACTTAACCTTTATGTACGACCCTGCAGTCACATCTGATGACCTGCTTCGTCATGCTGCGAGCAATATCTGTGAATGCAGCAAGCCGCACATTGCCAATTATCCTGCACACGCCGCTGCGTACGGAGATAAGTGTTTTGGCATCGTGAGTTGCTACAACTCTTTGCCTCTGGCGGGTGGTTCAAACACGCTAGTACGTATGAACCTCAAGCAAGTGGCTCTGAAATCTGAAGACAGCGTAGACTTCTTACAGCAAGTACTACCTAACTACAGCAGCATCATGATCGAATTGATGAATGCACGTAGTCGCTTCTTACATGAAGAGTCTAACTTCTTCGAAGGCTTCTTAACCAAAGAAGGCTTAATTGAAGAAGATCGCTTTGCGCCAATGTTTGGTATTTATGGCATGGCTGAGGCGGTTAACATCTTAATGGAAAATGAAGGCAAAGCAGGGCGCTATGGTCACGATGAACAAGCAAATCAGTTAGGCCATCGTATTTCTGAAAAGCTGGCTGAGATTGTTGAAAACTCGGAAGTGAAATATGGGCTGGAAGGTAAGGCTCTGTTACACGCTCAAGGTGGTATCAGCCTCGATGAAGATGTGACGCCGGGTGTACGCATCCCTTATGGAACAGAACCGGATCCAGTGTCTTACGTACGTGCGACGGCTGGTCACCACAAGTTCTACACGTCGGGTATCAGCGACATTCTGACCATCGACGAAACGGTGAAGTCCAATCCAGAAGCGATGTTTAACCTGTGTAAAGGGGCGATTCAAGCGGGTTACCGTGAGTTCACCGCTAACGTAGCATCGAACGATTTGGTTCGTGTGACAGGTTATATGATTAAGCTGTCTGACATTGCCAAATATGACGAGCAAGGTTCACGCACCAATACCACTTTCCTTGGTGCTGAAGCTGCAAAAAATACGGGCATACTAGAGCGTAAACCACGCGTAGCGAGCTTAGAGATGTCGCCGACATACGAATAGCTTTAACGTACGCATGTTATGTGTTTCTCGAATACGAACAATGTGAATTATGAAAATTTCTGATCTAACAACTCAAATGGCTAGGGTTAAAAATAATAAGACAGAAAAACAAGCGAAGGTCAGCCGTGTGCTGACCTTTTCTTGTGTTGATGGACCAGGAAATCGCTTGGTGCTGTTCCTACAGGGGTGTAATTTCGATTGCATCACTTGTCATAATCCACACACCATCAACCACTGTAACCATTGTGGAGACTGCGTGAGTGGCTGCCCGAGCAGTGCTCTGAGTCTTATTGAAGGCAAAGTGAAGTGGGATCCGTTAGCGTGTACCAACTGCGATCAGTGCGTCGATATCTGTGATCATAAGTCTAGCCCCAAAATCACCACGATGACGGTATCAGATGTGCTTGAACTGGTTAGGCACAATCAATTCTTCCTGAGCGGTATTACCGTTTCGGGTGGCGAGGCGACCATGCAATTGCCGTTTATCGTCGAGCTATTTCAGGCGATCAAAAGCGATCCGCAATTGGTACACTTAACGTGCTTTATTGATAGTAATGGCTCGTTGACACAGCAAGGTTGGGATAAGGTATTACCTTACCTTGATGGTGCGATGATCGACCTAAAATCATGGCAATCTGAAACGCATCAATGGTTAGTGGGTAGAGGGAACCATCGAGTGTTTGAAACCATTAACTACTTAGCTGATAAAGGCAAATTACATGAAGTTCGGTTACTGCATATTCCTAATAAAAGTGACCTAGATATCGAGGTAGAGCAGGTCGGGTATTACTTGAAGGGTTTGCCAAGTGATGTTCGAATTCGGTTAAATGCGTTTCAACATCATGGGGTAATTGGCGAAGCTTTAGAGTGGCCTAAATGCACCGAACAACAAATGCAGAGCTTTCACGATAAGCTCTACTCAATTGTTCAAAGAGCAATGCAAACCCCTGAGGTATATACTTAGTCTCTTATCAAATTTCAGTCTTTATAAAACCAGTCTTGTTAGTTCAATCTGCTTCTAACAAAGGTCTAGGCTTCTAAAAACAAGTCACACAACCATTTGATCGCCTGATCATTCATGTTTGGCTTGTTCCATACCAAACTATACGCTACTTTTCCGTAATCAAAAGGAAGCGGCTTACTTACCAAACCTTGTGCTTGTTTGGCATGCTCAGCCCATTGTTTTGAGCAAGTGAACAAGAAAGGTGTGTGGTGACATAACACCGCCGCCGCGCCAAAGTCCGCTACCGATATCGCCATCTCTCTAGGCTTATGACATTGCACTAAGTTTTGCTCAAAGTAAGGCTTAGACAGTTCGTTATCTAAGATCCCAATGTGTTTGTAGTCTAAATAGCCTTCAACTGTTAGTTCTTGCTGAGCGAGAGGGTGGTGAGCGCCCATCAAACAAACCATTTCATCAGGAAGAATCGTTTCCCACACCAGCTTTTTATTATCCGTTGGGGGTTGTGAGATATCGTGTGGCAACAGGATCAAGTTGACCTTACCACTGAGCAAAGCATCGAATCCAAGCTCCTGTTTCGAATAGATATTAAGTTTGGCTTTTGGTGCAAGTTCAGTGGTGATTTTGCTGATCTTCGAGGCAAACACTTCGAAGGTACTTTCACGCATCGAAAGTGAAAAGCTGCCTTGATACTCTTGAGGAGTAAAACTCTTTTGGTGAAGTAACCCGTTCATGCTGGAAAGAATCGCGTGAACAGTGGGCGCTATTTTTAGGGCAAAGGGAGTCGGGATAAGCTTAGTGCCGTCCCGATAGAAAAGCTCGTCGTTAAGGATGTCACGTAGCTGAGACAGAGTTTTACTGACACTCGAAGGGCTGACAAAGAGTTGCTCTGACGTTTGAGTGACGCTGTGTGTGTTCAGCATAATATGAAGCGCAGTGAGGTGTTTAAGGCTCACTCGCGATAAATGTAAGTAATCCATACATAACTCACTCAATACGTGACAACGGTCGGTTTAAGGTTTTATAACAGAAACTAGCGCGCTAACTTGTGATGAGCGCGCGAAAAGTGACCCGCACAGAATGCGCCTACAATCGATAGCTCACCCGCCAAACATAAAGCCGCACAAACCTCAGCTAAGGCTTGTGATTTACCGTTGCCGTGTAGCCCTAGTAAATCGAGACACGCTTTTTGGCTTGGTAGGCCAGTACCGCCACCGACTGTTCCTAACATCAAGTTAGGCAGCGTTACACTTGCGTACAAACCACCTTCTTTGTTGAGCTCCATACGAGTCATACCAATCGCAGACTCAGCAACACACGCCGCGTCTTGACCGCAAGCAATGTAGAGTGCAGCAAGTGCATTGGCATAATGAGCATTGATACCAATCGTACCGCTTAGAGCGCCACCGACTGTGGTCATTTGTCCGAACTGCACCATCTTCTCTGGTGTGGTGTGGAGGTACTTAGCGACAAGCTCAGCAGAGATATTGACCTCGGCTGTGACTTTTTTACCACGAACGCTGCGCAAGGTTTGTGTATTGGCTTTCTTATCGCCTGATAAGTTGCCATCAAGGAAAGCATGATCGGGCTTAACCGGCGTATTTTCTATGATGTACTCAAATACAGCGTTGGTCGCGATAGTTACCATATTCTGACCAGAAGCGTCTCCGGTTAGAAATTCAAACACCAAGTAAACATGGTTACCTTCGATGTTGATATTGATGTCGGTAAGTTTGCCGTGCGACGTTGTTGATTCAGCTAAGGTTTTAAATTGGTCATACTGGGTCACTGCCCATGCCACAAACTGTCCTGCTTCAACTAATCCTTGGAATGCGAAACCAGGAGTGCGTGTTACGCCTTCATTGAGCAACATTGCACTTGCACCACCACAAGCTGTGATCAGCTTTGAACCACGGTTATACGACGCGACAAGCGCCGCTTCAGTGGTTGCAAGTGGGACTAGGTAGTCGCCTTTAGCAAACAGGCCATTGACTCTTAAAGGGCCAGATATACCAACAGGGACTTTTACCGTGCCAATAAAGTGCTCTATGTTTTTCTCATAAGCCTGAATCTGGCTTTGAGTATGAGGGTCGAGCAGTTCTTGCTGCGAGTCTGCATTATCGAGAGCCGCCCAGCGACGTGTAAGGTTTTTTTCAGTCAGGTAAGGGCTCGGAGTCAGTTTATTCACTGGCTTATCAAAATGAGGCTGGAGCTTCTTTTCTAATTCGTCTGCGGAGATGTCGCCTCCTAAAATAGAAACATAGTCACGGCGATGCAGATTTAGTTTTGGCATAAATAGTATGAAGTAAAGTTTGTGCAGCAAAATTGATTTGCGCTGATTCTACCGAGTAATAAACCAGAAACAAGTGCCTGATATAATGAGTTACAGTTTGTATGGATTTAGAGCCATTTGTTAGTCAAAAAGAGGGTAACCATCAAATCGATAAATAGTAGCTCGAATCAGATATGGATATCGAGAAGGCTACCAATGGCTTCGTTTTGACGATCAACCACACTCGCACCAACACGGTTGTAATTTGCGCTCTGTGTCAGCTTTAATAACGCTTCAGTAGAGGAAGAAGCTGGTTCAGGCTCTTTCTCTTTAAACGAAATGGGTTGTTCAGGTTCTATTTGATTGAAGCTCAAATCGCTAGTTTGGAAAGTGTCGTTGGTTTTTGGAGAGTGTTTGGAGTTTTGGTTAAGCTCGATAGCGGCTTCTTCAGCCATGTTGGTTGACTGCTGAATGATGGCGTAACCAGATTGAATACCAGATATCGACATAGCAGAACCTTTTATTGACGTGTGAAATGAGTCTAGGCGGACGATATTTTGAGTGCAATGGAGAACGGCTACAAATTACTAAGATCAGGTGGATTTAAGCTAAAATAGTGACGTTAGTCTATTAATTGAACAACTCATTCAGTACGTTTAACTCTTCATCTGTCAAAAGAGAAGGTTGATCTGTTTCAAGGTTTTCGTCTATTTCACCTTGAAGTGCTTTCAATTGCTGCGGGTTAAGGAGCTGTATTTTCTGCTTAAATGCTTCAAATTGCTGTGTATTCATAATGAGACCTTAGTTCAAATCCATATGCTCAATAGAGCATAGCTTACTGATTCAATAAATCAAACAAGATTAAGTGAATATTAAATGAAGTTTGAAGTTTCCTAAAACTAAGACAACTATAGATCCCTTTGGTTGTTTTTTGTCCGAGGAATGTTAGGCAAAGTTATGGATTAGTCAATCAAAGTCAGCAAGTTTACATGCGTGTAAGATTTGAACGGCCCTTGTAGATAAAGGGTAGGCAAGTGGTTGCTCTACCTAGATGAGCCTTTTGGTAGAGCAATGTATAAACACACGGGGTGTTCAAAAAATGAGCAGTTTCGTTATCTTTTTGTTTTTACTGTTGTTTTGTTTTTCATCTTGAAACTTCTTTTTCAAGCGGCTTTTCAATCTTAACTTTAACTGCAAATTTTGTGGCTAAGGTATGCAGTTCTGGAAGCATTCGATAAATCAAATGTAGCTGTTGTAGAACCATTCTAACAGAGCTCTCATCCTCTTCTCTCCATTCACTTAAACGCTTATCAAGTTCAGGATCGTAAGCGTTTTTTACTTCGCATTGTTCTTGATGACAAAACAGCTGGTCGTTGAGAGCGTCGAGATGCTCGTGTATTACTCTGTGTGCGTCCAGTACCAGTTTGTGTGTTGCTTCGTCATCGATACGTGTTCTATGAGCTCCCAGAGCAGAGATATAGCTGAGTAGTGCATGATTGAGTGTTAGGAATCGGAAGCTCTCATCTTCAGATGTACGATACTTACCCGGCTCAACCAGCATGCTACTAACAGCGGCAGTCAGATTTGCATCATTGTTATGTGCACTGCGGCGTGCAATACGATAGCTAAGGCTGTCTTTTTTGCCTACACGGTATTGGCCAATGATCTGAGCGAGATAATCTTTATTGGAATCAAGCGCATCTGCCATCACCTTGTGAAGTCGTTTTGATTGCCAGTCCGGTAAAATATAGCTAACCGCTAAAACAGCGAGCGCGCTGCCAATGAAGGTATCTGCTAGTCTTGGCAATACAACTGCGTAGCCTTCCCCTAATTGATTGAAGCAAAAGAGCACAAGCAGTGTGATAAAGGCGGTCGCGAAACCGTAGTTATTGATACGGAAAGCGAAGAACATCACGCCACTGACCACAATGAATACCAGCTGACTCTCTTGAGATGGGAAAAAGGTCAACAACGGTACTCCAATCAACAAGCCTGCGACGGTGCCAATGACACGAGCCGTCAGCTTTTGTCGCGTTGCACTGTAGTTTGGTTGGCACACAAACAGTGTTGTTAGCAAAATCCAATAACCTCTTTCAATCTCAAAACCTTGGATAATTCCGTAACCGATCGTCAAAGTGATCGCCATACGAATTGCATGACGAAATAGCATTGAGTCGGTGTTCAAGTTGGCTTTGATCTTATGCCACATCGCCGTCAAAGTATGAGGGTTGGTATCGTCCAGTACGCCTTCTTCTAGTTTTTCTGCATCTGGGTTACTTATATTTGATAGCTGTTTTTCGACGGTAGCTAGGTTATTAAATAAGTAATCCAACTGGTTGAGCAGTGATTTCCATTCTGGGTTGTTCTGTTGATGCAGATGATTAAGTGAAGACATCAGTTCATCCAGTGCCAGAACAGATTTTTCGCCATGTTGGTATTCAGCGCCAACCTTCAGTGAGCTTGCCACTTCTTTACAAGCTTTAGCTTGGGCTTCGAGCAGATACTTAAATCGAAATAAAACGTCTGATCGCTCAAAGTGTTTTGCCAGTTCTTGATAACGGTAGTGGCTGGAGCTTACGCGTTCATGAATATCCTGTGCGATGAAGTAAGTATTAAGGAATCGGTCACTCGGTCCGTCAATGTGTCCGCGCTTAGAGCGGTTGAGTAGCGTTGCTTTGCACATGTTGAGCGCGTTAACAGTGCTAGCATTGAGTTTGGCTTCAATAATGCGATGTGGTTGGGGAATCAAATCTGAAACTGGATAGAAGAGCTCTGCTTTAGAGCCGATGTAATTGCCGATTTGATCGAATACTGTTGCTAGGTTTTGCTGCACTGGTTGCATCGGCCATACGATCTGCCAAATCATCGACATGAAGTAGTACCAAGCTGCGCCCGTTAACAATAGTAGAGGTTGAAACCAAAGGTTAGTGCTCTCGTGAGCCCCAAGCATGGCGTAGATAGCCACAAGTAATGATCCAAATGCGATACTGGCATATTTAGGGCCAATTGCCCCAAGTATAATAAAAGAGAAGGTTGAAACGAAAAGCCCTATCGCGAACAGCCAAGGCGTATCGAAGAGAATCTCAATAGAGAAGGCTGCAACGGCAAAACAGATAAAGGTTAGCGTGAGTGCTTTCAAACGTCCGGTAAAGCTATCATCACTTTCAGCAAGAGCCGCAGCAATAACCCCTAAAATTAATGGTGTGATCAGTGTGTTTTGACCATAATACCAAGCAGGTACTACAACACCGAGCAGAGTGATGAGAATTAATACGCTGTAATTTATGGTTTTATTCGCCCAATAAAGGCGTAGTTTTGCTGATAAGTCCACAGTCGCTCACTTGACACACTAAAACCATAATCCTAACAGAAATCAAGCACAAGAATTTGATACTTATCCATAATTGCCCCTAGGTGGTCATGAAAGCGTCGATAAGCAGTGAGACATTATTAATTCTCACTGCATCATGATATAAATTCAATATTCCCAATTAAAGAGCATGCTCCAATGCAGCTAAGCGCTAATAAGACTGCACAGTTTTTTATTCAAAATGAATATCATCAAGTTGAGCTTGATGGTCCACGCCTGCTGTTATCTTCAGTAGGCAGTGAAGAACGTATCCCTTTCACTATTTGGAGTGGCAAGATCGCGATAAAGCGCGGATTGTTTTGGGGATCGTTGCAGTTTTTTGCTAATCAACAAGATGGCAAACAGCGAAGCTGGTTAGTCCAAGGCCTTCCATGGGAACAATGTCGTCAATTTGCGCGCGCATCGGTTGCTGCTTATCAGAAGTGGCATGACAGACAATGTGAACAGTTGGCAGAGCACGTTCCTCAATGGGAAGATGAATTGACACGTCTTGAGCAACTTCCTGCTTTCCTACCGCATTCTAAAGTGAAGACTTGGATCGACATGGTCAACGCAGGTCTGGAAAATATGACGATGACTCTAGAGGAAGCGGCACAGCGCATGCCAAACCGCATTGCTCGAATGCAGCCATGGTTGTCTGAAACGGAAATTCAGCAAGCCGAGAGGAATCAACAGTGGTTAGAGACAGAAAGACAAAATTGGGAAGTATTGTTTGCTCAATGTGAGTCGTCACCCCTGAACTTATCGCAACAATATGCGGTCTTGATGAATGATGATCACAACCTTATTTTAGCGGGCGCAGGCTCAGGTAAAACCAGTGTTCTCACCGCTCGCGTCGCGTATTTATTGCAAAGCCACCAAGCTCAAGCTGAAGAGTTGTTACTGCTCGCCTTTGGTCGTGAAGCCGCGGAAGAGATGAAACAGCGCCTTAACAGCAAAATTGGTTTATCAGCAGAGAAGGTGCAAGTGAGTACTTTCCACCAGTTGGGTTTAAAGATCCTTAATCAAGTTGAACCCGAACGCGTGGTTATTTCTCCGCTCGCGCTTGATGACAACCAACGCCAAGCATGGTGCATTGATTGGTTGAAGAAGCACTGGATGACGCCGACCAACTTTAAACGTTGGCAAAAGCACTTGTCTAAATGGCCAATTGCTTATTTAACCGGTGATGATGAGCTAGGTAGTCATGTTTCAAATCT
The DNA here is from genome assembly GCF_041466065.1 of Vibrio sp. 10N.239.312.C11. Taxonomy (NCBI): domain Bacteria; kingdom Pseudomonadati; phylum Pseudomonadota; class Gammaproteobacteria; order Vibrionales; family Vibrionaceae; genus Vibrio; species Vibrio sp. 10N.239.312.C11. The sequence continues at coordinate 22,021 of NZ_JBFSRZ010000051.1, read as the reverse complement.
TAAATTGATTGGTTGGCTTGAAAAGCAACTTGAACAGTTGAATGCATCGGGTTTAACGAAAAAAGAAGTACAGCAACAACTGATTGATCACCGTGACTATACGCGCCTCAATAGCGAGCTTTCACTGTGTTGGCCATGCGTAACCGCTTGGCAAAAGGAATTGAAAGAACAGAATCATATCGACTTCTCAATCATGATCAGCCGAGCGACACAGTATGTCGAGAAGGGGAAATTCATTTCGCCTTGGAAGTTCATCATGATCGATGAATATCAAGATATCTCACCAGATCGTTTAGCCTTGGTTGAAGCCTTGTGCAATCAATCGAAAGCGCAGCACCAAGCTTCTATTTTTGCCGTAGGTGATGACTGGCAGTCAATTTACCAGTTCGCGGGTGCAGATGTTGATCTAACGACGGGCTTTAAAGATCGTTTTGAGAGCTCGACAATTCATCATCTAGATACGACTTATCGATTTAACAATCAGTTAGGTTCGGTTGCCAATCGCTTTGTGCAGGAAAACCCGATTCAACTACCAAAAGAGCTCAACAGCTTCAAACAACAGAAGCATAAGTCGGTTTATAGTGCGCCAAGCAAAGAAGTTGAGAAGATCCTCGATCAGATAAACAGGCAAGCAAAAGGTAAAGCGAATAAATCAGTTATGTTGCTTGGGCGAAATCATTACCACAAACCAGAGCTGTTGGAAGACTGGAAAAAGATCTATACCTCAATTGATATCAGCTTCATGACTTGTCACGCGAGTAAGGGTAAAGAAGCGGATTTCGTGATTATTCTTTGCGTTGATGAAGGACAGTTCCCCGCGAAGAAGAAACAATTGCACATTGATGGCGCGTTGACTGAATCTTTGGATATGTTCCCTTATGCGGAAGAGCGTCGTTTGTTTTACGTGGCAATGACGCGAGCGAAAGAGAAAGTATGGATCACGCACAGTGGCGATGGTTCTGGCTTTGTGCAAGAGCTACATGGTTCTGATTACCCCGTTGTTCGTAAAAAGTGATGTCAGTTGACGTGATTGTCTAAGATTAGATCTTCGAGCCCGCTACCTATTCTAATTAGGGCGTAAGCTATTATCATTAGGAAAAAGGCATAAAGCAGAAGGAAGCAGATATGGAACACGGCTCAATTAACTACATTGAATTTGCAGCGAGAGACATCGCCGCCACGAAGGCATTTTTCAGCCAAGTGTTTGGTTGGATCTTTGAAGACTACGGCCCTGAGTATTCTGCTTTTGAAGGTAAAGGCTTAATGGGTGGGTTTTATTTAGCGGATCTAGCGTCCAATGCTGAAAGTGGTGCGGCGTTGATGGTTTTTTATAGCGAAGATCTTGAGCAAACCGAGTGTGAGGTGTTGGATGCTGGTGGCGAGATAAACCGTGAGATATTCAGCTTTCCCGGCGGGCGACGCTTCCATTTTAGAGAGCCAAGTGGTAATGAAATGGCTGTGTGGAGTGATAAGTAGAGAGTTAAGGTTCTGGTAAACAAAAGCCAGCTATGCGAAATGATCCTGTAACGTTGGACATTTCTGTTAAGCGGTAATCAAGGCCTGACTATCGAAGTCAGGCCTTTTAGTTTCATTTTATACGTCTGGTATTGTAGAACTAATTATGCATCAACCCATTTAAGGGCGAGGCAATTTAATCAAGACTAAGCAAGAATCTCTTTCGCTGTGTTTACTACGTTTTCAGTAGTGAAACCAAACATCTTGAATAGTTCGCCTGCTGGTGCAGATTCGCCGAACGTTGTCATACCAATGATCTTGCCACCGAAACCAACGTACTTGTACCAGAAGTCAGCGATGCCAGCTTCTACAGCGATACGTGCTGTAACGTCAGATGGAAGTACAGACTCACGGTATTCAGCGTCTTGCTTATCAAACGCGTCAGTTGCAGGCATAGATACTACGCGTACCGCTTTACCTTCAGCTGTTAGTTCAGCAGCAGCGCTAACCGCTAGCTCAACTTCAGAACCCGTTGCGATAATGATTAGATCTGGCTTACCAGCACAATCTTTCAGGATGTAACCACCCTTAGCGATGTTTGCTACTTGCTCAGCGTCACGATCTTGTTGTGCAAGGTTTTGACGAGAGAAGATAAGTGCAGAAGGGCCATCTTTACGCTCGATTGCCAGTTTCCAAGCAACAGCAGACTCAACTTGGTCACATGGGCGCCATGTGCTCATGTTTGGAGTTAGACGTAGAGACGCGATCTGCTCAACTGGTTGGTGAGTTGGACCATCTTCGCCTAGGCCGATAGAGTCGTGCGTGTAAACTTGGATGTTCTGAGTTTTCATCAGAGCAGCCATACGCATAGCGTTACGCGCGTATTCCATGAACATTAGGAACGTTGCGCCGTATGGTACGAAACCACCGTGCAGAGCGATACCGTTCATGATAGCCGTCATACCGAATTCACGTACACCGTAGTGGATGTAGTTACCAGAGAAGTCATTTGCTTCAAGAGACTTAGAACCAGACCACATAGTCAGGTTTGAAGGCGCAAGGTCAGCAGAGCCGCCCATGAATTCAGGTAGCATAGCACCGAATGCTTCTAGAGCATTTTGAGATGCTTTACGTGATGCGATGTTTTCTGGATTAGCTTGAAGATCAGCGATGATTGCCGATGCTTTCTCTTCCCATTCAGCAGGAAGATCACCGTTTACGCGGCGTTTGAATTCAGCTGCCAGCTCAGGGTATGCTGCTTCATAAGCTGCAAGTTTCTCGTTCCACGCTGCTTCCTTAGCTGCGCCTGCTTCTTTCGCATCCCACTCTGAGTAAACTTCCGACGGAATTTCAAAAGGACCGTGCTCCCAACCTAGTTGCTTACGAGTTGCTGCGATTTCGTCAGCGCCTAATGGTGCACCGTGACAGTCGTGCGTACCTGCTTTATTTGGAGAACCAAAGCCAATCACTGTTTTAGTACAGATTAGAGTTGGACGAGGGTCCGCTTTAGCTGCTTCGATAGCCGCGTTGATAGCGTCAGCATCGTGACCATCAACTGCTGGGATTACGTGCCAGCCGTAAGCTTCGAAACGCTTAGGTGTATCGTCAGAGAACCAACCTTCAACTTCGCCATCGATAGAGATGCCGTTGTCATCCCAGAAAGCAACCAACTTACCAAGACCTAGCGTACCCGCTAAAGAACATGCTTCGTGAGAGATACCTTCCATCAGACAGCCATCACCCATGAATGCATAAGTGTAGTGGTCTACGATGTCGTGGCCTTCTTTGTTGAACTGTGCCGCAAGTGCTTTCTCAGCCATCGCCATACCAACAGCGTTGGTGATGCCTTGACCTAGAGGACCTGTAGTCGTCTCGATACCTGGTGCGTAGCCGTACTCTGGGTGACCTGGAGTCTTAGAGTGCAGTTGACGGAAGTTCTTAAGATCTTCAATTGAAAGCTCGTAACCTGCTAGGTGAAGCAGAGAGTAGATCAGCATTGAGCCGTGGCCGTTAGACAGGATAAAACGGTCGCGGTCAGCCCACTCTGGGTTTGATGGGTTATGGTTCAGGTGAGAACGCCAAAGTACTTCAGCGATGTCAGCCATACCCATAGGTGCGCCTGGGTGACCAGAGTTTGCTTGTTGTACGCCGTCCATGCTTAGAGCACGAATTGCGTTAGCTAGATGTTTGCGGTTCATAGAAACTTCCGAATAAAAATTAAGATAAACAAATTGATAAAAGTAGGGGAACTGAACGTTCCCCTATTTGAAATTGGTAAGAGTGATTACAGCTTAGCTGCGATCATGTCTTCTAGTTTGCCTTGGTCAACTGCGAAGTTGCGGATGCCTTCAGCTAGCTTCTCTACAGCCATTGGGTCTTGGTTGTGATCCCATAGGAATTCAGCGTGAGTCATTGCAGCAGGACGCTCTTTAGTACCGTTAGAGTCGATTAACTTCTCTACTACTTCGCCTTCAGCTGCTTCTAGGTCTGCTAGAAGTTGAGGAGCGATAGTTAGACGGTCACAGCCTGCAAGTTCAAGGATCTCGCCGATGTTACGGAAGCTTGCGCCCATAACAACAGTCTTGTAGCCGTGCTCTTTGTAGTAGTTGTAGATGTCTGAAACTGAGATTACGCCTGGATCTTCTGAAGCTTCGAAATCGCGACCTTCTTTCGCTTTGTACCAGTCCATGATGCGACCAACGAAAGGAGAGATTAGGAATACGCCAGCTTCAGCACAAGCACGAGCTTGAGCGAAAGAGAATAGAAGCGTTAGGTTACAGTTGATGCCTTCTTTCTCTAGGATTTCAGCAGCACGGATGCCTTCCCAAGTAGAAGCAAGTTTGATAAGGATGCGGTCGTTAGTGATGCCAGCGTCGTTGTACATTTTGATAAGTTGACGAGCTTTAGCAACGCTGCCTTCCATGTCGTAAGAAAGACGAGCATCTACTTCAGTAGAGATGCGGCCAGGTACAACGTTAAGGATTTCTTTACCGATGTTCACGTTAAGCATGTCACAAGTATCTTGAACTTGTTGTGCTTTGTCGCCACTTTGTGCTTTAGCGTATTCGATAGAAGCATCGATTAGAGGTGCGTACTCAGCAATTTGAGCGGCTTTAAGAATTAGAGATGGGTTAGTTGTTGCATCTTCAGGAGTGTACTTGCTGATAGCTTCGATATCGCCAGTGTCAGCTACAACAGTTGTTAGTTTACGAAGTTGCTCTAATTTATTGCTCATTTTGATCATCCTATGTATCGCAGAACACCCCTTTAATGGGAGAGGTGTGGGCATTTGCAAGCGAACTAATGAAGTTCCTCATGGTTGTACCAGTGAGTCAAACTTACATTAATTTAAATTTTTCTCCGAACGAACATTTGCACAGAACATTTGATCGCTCGATGAGTAAATGATGTAGCCATATTTATCCGATCTAGCCCCAAAGTCAACGGTAAATAGTGCTGTATGGTGACTTCAGTCAAATATATTTCGCTCTAGTAATCATGGGGTATGCAAGCAAACGTTTAACGAACAAAGTGAGGTGAATTAATCAACAGCAAAACTATGGTTATGATGCTGATCAAATGTTCCTTGTTGTTACATATGCTCAGGGTGTAAGCTTGTGTATCACTTACTGAGCTCTCCTATATTAGGAAGTACAGCAGGTAAAATAATTGTTAAATATTGGTTGAGTGGTATATGAGTAACAATATCCAAGATGTTTCCGAAGAAAACACTGATCTCCTAACCGAAGTCGCCGTTGCCTACTATCAAGATGGTGCGACTCAAGAAGAGATCTCTAAAAAATTCTCTATCTCTCGTGCAAAGGTTGGTCGAATGCTCAAACAAGCCCGCGATGAAGGGATTGTCGAGATCACCGTGAAATACCACCCAGTATTCAGCGCGAAGATCGAACAACGTTTGATCGAACGATTTGGTGTTAAGCGTGCACTGGTTGCATTAGACCAACCGAATGAAGAGAAGCAGCGGTTACAGGTTGCGGGCTTGGTGTCGAACTACCTAACGAGCACCCTAAAAAACGGCATGGTAGTCACGGTTGGCCAAGGCCGAAACGTATCGTCTATTGCTCACCATACCGGTGTGATCACGCCGCGTGACTGTAAATTTGTGTGTGGTATCGGTGGTATTCACCCAAGAGGCGGTATGTTTAATGCCGATCATATATGTAGACAACTCGCCAAGAAATACGGTGGATCTTCTGAAACCTTGTACGCGCCTGCTTATGCTGAAAACAAAGCACAAAAATCCGCGTTCATGGAAAACAGTACTGTTAAGCAAACACTCGATCTAGCTCGTAAGGCAGATGTTGCATTAGTGGGTATTGGTGACATGAGTGAAAACAGCTATATGGTCGACCTAGGTTGGTTTACGGCGGGAGAGGTCGTCCAATCTCGTTTACTACAAGGCGTGGTCGGTGACTTTGCGGGTTATGACTTTTTTGATGTACACGGCAAAGCCGCAAACACTGTGATGAGTGACCGAGTCATCGGCTTAGGCCTGGAAGAGTTCCGCCCAATCGCTGAGGTAATTGCCATCGCTGCCGAGAACAGTAAGCCATTAGCTTTATTAGGTGCATTAAGAACCGGCGTAGTAGACGTGATTGCAACCAGCGTAAGTAATGCTTTGACGGTACTTAACTTGGATGAGCAGTTGAAACATGCTGAGTTAGATGATTAGCAAAATATAAACCAGGGGAGCCCGTTTTGGCTCCCTTTTGCTCTCGCTAAAGAATAGGTTCTGACTCTTTACTCGTGATTTTAGTGATTGAAGAGAGGTACGTGCACAGTTCATCATAAGGAATAGGACGAGAGAAGTAGTAACCTTGCATCAAGTCACATCCACATGCTTTTAGAATCGCGAAGTGTTCGTTTGATTCTACGCCTTCTGCCAGCACCACCATACCGAAATTTTTACCGATAGCGATGATGTTCTGGACCATTGTTAGTGACTGTTGATCGACTGCTATGTTTTCAATGAAACTCTTATCAATCTTAAGTTCGTCGATAGGGAGTGCTTTTAACATGCTCAATGACGAGTAGCCCGTACCGAAGTCATCTAGAGAGATCTTAATATCGTTTTCTTTGAGGGCTTCAAACAGTGGTTTCACTATAGCCACATCTTCAATGAACAAGCTTTCAGTAATCTCGAGCGTTAAACAGCTTGGTGAGAACTGATATTTCTCAAGCGTAGCGAATAGGTGTTCTGAGAACGACTTATGTGAAAACTGACGTACGGATATATTGATCGAAAGACCGATCTTTTGTTCTATCGTTCGGTGTAAATGAGCGATCTGCATAACGCTGGATTCAATAATAAAGGTGCCGAGTTTTTGCATTAAACCTGTACTTTCAGCAATAGGAATAAATACGTCTGGCGGGACAAAACCCAGTTCATCATCTACCCAACGCACAAGCGCTTCTACACCGTGAGTACTTTCATCGGCACGAACCAATGGTTGAAAAACCATAAATAAAGCTTGTTTATCGATAGCGATACGAAGCCTTTGTTCTACTCTCATTTTGTAGAGGTGGGCGTCTTGCATCTCAGTCGTAAAAATACTGTATGAGTTTTGCTGCTGTTTCGCTTTGTACATCGAAATATCGGCAGAGCGTAACAGGCTATCTAAATCTCTTCCGTGGTCTGGGAAGCGGGCAATACCTACACTGCAACTCAACAAAAATTGAGCGCTTTCAACTTCATAAGGTTGAGAAAGTACTTCAATAATTCGTTCTGATAGTCGCTTAATTTCAGATTCACTACTCAAGGGTGTTAAAAACAAGAACTCATCACTGGATTCTCGTACCAATAGGCTGACTCTGGAGCGGAACCGCATCAAACGTAATGCAATTTGTTTGAGCACCTTGTCTCCGAAGTCATGTCCATGGGTATCATTAACACATTTGAAGTTATCGATGTCGATAAACAGCATTGAGAATGGGTCTGACTCATCTTCAATCCACTTGCCAATGTTTTTACGCATATAGGAGCGGTTGGGGAGAGAGGTTAATGGATCGTGATTGGCTTGGTAAATCAATTGGCTGCGAGTTCGTTGTTCGTTCTTCGCAATCGATTTTACTAAAAAATAGAAACCAAACTGAAGAACAACAAAAACAAAGAAAAGAGCACCGAACTCTTTTGCGAATATACCATCAACGTGTTCTAGGTCTGTACGGCCGACAACCCAAAGCTTGTAGTCTGGAATGTATTTAGCGCTAACGAGCGATGGGAAAGCGCTATCATCGATACAGAAAGAATATGTGTATTTTCCTGTTTTCGCTTCTTTGACGCTGACAGTCACTTGCTCAGAAAAGCTTTTGGTAATGCGATCCATTAGAACGTTATCAACCGGTTTTAAATAAGCGTCTAGCGACTCGATATCGCTAGAAAAAAACTGACGATAGTTGTCGGTTCTAAGTAGAGTTAACGTGTTGTAATTGCCTGCGTGCGCATTGTTTTCAAACAAAATTGTGCTGTCTAAGCGTAAACCTGCGGTCATGACTGCATCAACGTTCTTGCCATCGAGAGAAATGGATTTTCTCATTGGGATCACGAGGCTGTTAAGAGAATCATGGAAATAAGTGCGCCCCAAAACCATTTTATTACTAGATACAGCCTCTAGAAATGAGTCTTTGGTGTATGGGAGATCCAGTAAGTTAAATTGGTCAGACAGCTGTAGGTTTGAGCTGATTGACAGGTAATCCCCTTGAGGATTTAGTAACCCGAAAGCGGCTATTGCAGGATGAGTATCAAGCAGTTTATCTAATATTGGTCGAATTTGAATCGAAGCCGTTCGGGTAAAGTCGGACTGCTGAGCAAGTTGATGCCCAACCACTTCAAGCAGTGCTTCTTGGCTAGTTAATAGAGAGTTTACTGAGCTAGAGAAGATCTCGACTTGGATATGTTGTTGCTTGGTAAAGTCATCTCTGTTTGATTGCCACTTGGTTATGCCAAAGGCGCTGAAAAGTATCAGGGTAAGCAGCACGATCAGAGCGTACAGCGACCAGATATTTTTCTTAAATAGAGCCATGAGATGCCTTTTGTTGGTGACTACTTTTAACAGACTGCAAGTGACAACGTTTATATCGCCAGTGTGATTAATACAACGAGGCATAAAACATCAGAGATGAATATATCAATGATTAAATAGTGTAACGGCTACGAACAGAGATTCTTGAATGAAATATTAACACTCATAAACGTGCTGACAATTAACTCATGATTAATCACAGTTTTTGTTAGAAACCGGATGGCTCTACACATAGGTAGTGTTAACTCTGTCACTACCTAGGTGTCTTCAAGTGACTACGTCTTCAAGTTACAACCGTGTTAAACGCTTGAGTTAATAAGTGCCTAGCTGATTGAGCAATAAGATGCTTAAGTGTCATGGGCTTCAGCCATAACCTTTAGTAAGCTCCGTATGCATGCGCAGTATATTCTAACAGTATCATTAAGCGAAGCTGAATTACTTTTTAGTTACGGCAATAGGTAGTTTTTCATTTGCGCCCCATTCAGTCCATGAGCCATCGTAAACGCCCATATCACTTGAATAACCAGCCAGTTTAGCGGCTAATAAAATGATGCAAGCCGTCACACCAGAGCCACAGCTAAAGAACATAGGTTGAGAGGGGGTTAAGTTCAGAGTCGAGAAAATGTCAACTAACTCTTCTTGAGGTTTCAATTTACCTGCATTTAAGACTTGTGCGAACGGCAAGCAAACTGAGTTTGGGATGTGGCCACTACGTAAGCCTTCACGTGGTTCTGGAACTTCTGAATCGAAGCGAGCTTGAGAACGTGCATCCAGAATGTTTGCACTTTTGTCATCGGAGTAGTTTTGGATTTGCTGAGCATTTACAAAGTGGTTGTCTTGAATTTGGCCTTCAAAATTGCCCGCTTTGACTTCGGTGCGATAGTCAGTCTCTGTCGCGTAACCGGCTTTTATCCAAGCAGGTAAACCGCCATCTAAGATGTATACGTTGTTATGTCCCATTGCCATAAACATCCACCATGCGCGAGGCGAGGCAAAAGTTCCTGAGTTATCGTAAACCACTATCGTACTGTCTTGATTGATACCAATTTCTTGTGCGCGTGTATTGAAGTGTTTTTCGGTCGGGAACATGTGAGGGAGTAGAGTGTGCTTGTTACAAAAGTTTTTGTCGTAGTCGAAACGAATCGCACTAGGTATCATTTGTCCTTTGATCTTTTCTGACTCACTTGGGATCTGAAATTCGATACTGGCGTCGAGGATTACAATATTGTCTTCTTCTAGCAAACGTTGTTGAAGTTGTTCTGGTGAAATGAGTGGCTGATTCATTCTTCTTATATCCATTCTTGTTGTTATATCGGCGACTAAGGCGCAGCCCGGCAGTGGATGAACTGATAGCTGCTTTGTCCGGTTATTTGATTGTTTAATGTATCAAGCACGACCACAGAATCAAGAGGGCAGTCTGTTGTTGGTGGAATGGAAACGCGAAATATTTCGTTGTCTTGAGTTTCAACCGTGAGGTAGCGCCTATGTCCGTCTAGGGATTGAGTGAGCGTATTGGAGATGACTCTGGCTTCAATGTGTTCTCCGGTAGAAGATGTCATCGGGAAATAGGTGAGAAATAAAAGTAGCCCAATACCAATCGATAATATAACGAATCCCATTTTCAACTGTTTCATAAAGTAAGCCTTTGAAAGTCATCTTTAAAAGATAAGACAGGCTTTCGATAAAGTGAACATAACCAGTACTGAAAATTGAAATAGCGCCCAAATAAAAAGGTGAGCCTCATTGCTCACCTTTATGCATTGTTATTCGACTTTCGACTTTCGACTTTCGACTTCGAGACTGCTGTCTAACTCCAACTAAATTTAGTTATTGTTAAACTGAACTCAGCGCTTTTCATTCCTTTACGTTTACCAAGTGATTTGTGATCCGTCACTTGCAACGACTTGTTGCAGCGGCGCTTGACCATCATAAAACCAGATCTCAATTAACAGAATATCTTCGCTTAGCGGCGCCGAAAAGTTGGACGTAAATGTACCGTTGTCTAAAGGGCCTCCAATGACCTTACTTGAATAATCAGGCTTGTAAGTTGAGTCTGTCCTTGTGGTAAATCGACTATATACGGATACGAACGAACGATCGGTTGAGATGTGGCTGATATCAATATTGAGGTCGAATTGATCTACAGAGTTATAATCGAAACCATCAGGTATTACGAGCTCATCCATTTTGTACGCTTGCGGGCCGTTGGAGATAACCGCATTAACTGGTGTCGGTGCCGGATTTATAGCGACGGTGGCTGGTGATGAGACCACTGATGGTGATGTAACTGGCGCTGACGCCACTGGTGTTGACGTCGCTGGTGTTGACGTCGCTGGTGTTGACGTCGCTGGTGTTGACGTCACTGGTGTTGACGTCACTGGTGTTGACGTCACTGGTGTTGATGTCACTGGTGCTGTCACCGCTGGTGTTGAAGGCGATGGGTTAGGAGTTGATGCTCCTCCATCGCCGCCTCCGCCACCACACCCTACCAACGTTAGTGATGCGATTAGTAATGGAATACGTATTGACTGCGACTGAGCCGTATTTTTCTTAAGTGCAGCATTCGACAGACTAGATAAGATAGCATTGTTAAAGTTCCGGCGACCGTTTGTTACTGTCTGTTTAATTGGCATATTCATAATCATTCTCCTAAGGCAAGTAACATTGGTCAGCGGCAGGTGTTTGGAACCAATCGGTTGATTGAGTACCGCCGGATTCAGCAAAGTTCGCAAAGTTTGGATAGGCGGTGACGATATCTACATATTCCAGTGGCCATTGCCATTCCGTGTCTGAAGTAATCAGCAGTGCCCAAGGGTGGTTGTCTGCGGTTTTGAAATATTTGCCTGTTGATGGATTACTGTCATCAACGCCTAGTCCTGTTTCAAAGAGATTAGCGGTATCAAATGCCTCGGTTGGAGCTTGGTCTGGCAAGTGCACCTCCCAGCTGCGCCCTGGATGCAGAGGTAGGTTTTCACCATGATAATACCCAGGCGTTGCGAAAATGAACGGGTCGTAAGGCATGTCAGTCCAACTGCCAGTACTCACTCCATCACCAGCTAACGTAATCCCGATTTGGAAAGCGAATTGCTCATTTTCTTTACAAGAGCTGATGGTGCGGTAGAAGGTACAACTAGTACTGATTTTGTCTGTAAGGTCGTTAGCAATAACAAAGATTGCCTCGCTACGTCCTTGCTCCAAGTCTAAATCAGTGAACACCCCATTGTGCTTCATGTAAGAGCTTCCGCTACTCACTAAGCTTGGGTCTAGGTTAGGAAGTCGAACCGCAAAACCATTTCTGTACGAAGCTCCTACTGCAGCAAGACGTCCATCGATGGTTGATTTAACGACTTTTCCATCTTTAAGGATCTCGGTAATGCGATACATAAGAACAGCATCGTTCATGTCGTAGTCGGCCTTATAAGGCCAGTTATCTTCGTACGCGAGCGTTGCGTAGCCAGAAGCACTCGGGAAGTAACGAGCAGTGGCGCCATTATTAAGAACATCGACTTGAATATCGACCACCTCACCAGAGGTAGAGCCGCCAAAGTAGCTTAGGTTGGTTTGTTGACTGAATCTAAATCGAGCCCAAGTTGTTCCCGTTAATGCGTTGATATCGACATTAAGGAACAGGTCATTCTCGCCCGCATCCAGTTGGTAATCGGTAAATACTTGCTCATTAGCGCCGTCGAAGCTGCCATCTTGGTTCCAGTCGATCCAAGCTGAGAGGTAACCGGTTGTTGAAGCTTCAATCACCACTTTTGAATCAAGCCCGGCTTCAAGCGCAGTAACAAAACCGATACCACCGTTTGCCCACTCATCATCAATGCCAACACTTTCATCAGATTGCGGTGTAACGTAACCATCCAAGTCAGCATCTGGTGGTGTTGTACCCAACCAAGTGATGCCATCAAGCTCATGTCGTGGACCATTGCTCGCCAGTAACGTTAGGTAGCTGTCTGGAGCATCACCGAAGTCGATGTTTGAGTCTTCATCAACAACAGGTGCATTAGCACAACGAGCACCATCGTTTTGACCAGAAGCTGGGCCATTCGAAACAAATTCAACGGCTGGAACAATACCTGCCGCGATATTGGCAGCGTTGTCTGGAGACAGATTGATACGGTAAATTTTACCGTCTTGGTTTCGAGATACGTAGTAGTAGCCGTTGACATCAAAATAGCCAGCACCGAACGTACCTAACTCGCCGGTGTCTCCGATGTAGGTTTCGGCACCAGTTGTAGGGTTGAAGCTGTATAAGCCTCCGGAGTTATTATCGATACCATATAGAGAACCATCACTTGGGTGGAAAGCAAAATCAGTCAGTTTTACGGTTGCCGGGCTACCAGCTATTTTGTTAACTGTAACAGTCGCGTTTGGGTCGGCGTCTAACGGCGATAGATCAACGGTGAACAAGCCTTTTCCTGTACGGTAAAGGTAATACACATGGTCATAGACATCGCCGACATAGAAAGTGTGATCGGTTGGTAATCCACTGGTATTGATCACTTCTGCTTGGAAATCCTGTCCAAGGCGCACCAAGCGTTTGTTGGTAGTGTCATAGCCATAAATATATCTGTCTTGAAAGTCGAAACCAACACCATTGATATTGGCGTTCATGCCCGTATCGTCTTCTAACAGGGTGGTTGAGCCTGTCACTAGGTTCACGCCCCAAACTTGTACGGGTGTCGATTGGAATAGGTAAGCCTGGCTCGGACAGGTATCGAATGGCGCTGCGTTGGCGACCAAAAGCGCACTTAATAGCAAACTTAACGTTGTAATTCTCATATCTACATCCTTGTCATAGAAGGTCTAGATACTTTTACAAGTTACGTGCCACTTTTAAGTTGTTGATTTTTATTGTTTATATTCTAAATCACTGAGATGTGCAATATATTCTCAAAATGAGAATTCAAATGAAACTAATATTTTATAGATCATTTCAAATTGATAAATCGATTTGAGAAGCTGATGTTGAGACCTAAAAAAGCCCTGACTTTTAGTCAAGGCTTAGGTTGTCGATTAGAGGGGGGATATGCTTAGTCTATCCGCACACCGAGCAATTAGGCATCTTCATTAAATTCATTTCACGCCAGCTGTGAGACATGGCATCGAGAATTAAAAGTTTGCCTTGCTTTGGTTGTCCAAACTTAGCAATAACCTTGATAGCTTCCAAAGCCTGAGCTGCGCCCACCATGCCAACAACAGGCGCCATCACACCAGCTTCAACACAGCTTAGAGCAGCGTTGCCAAATAGGGCACTTAAGCACTGGTAGCACGGTGCGTCAGTATCTTGATAAGTGAACACACTAATCTGACCTTCCATACGAATCGCTGCACCTGATACGAGTGGCGTTTTAGAGACGTAACACAAGCGGTTCAACTGATTGCGCGTTTCGACGTTGTCACTGGCATCAAGGACAAGAGAGTGTGCTTCAATCAACTTGCCAAGTGCTTGGTCATCAAGCCTGTGGTCAACAGTTTCAATCGTCAGGTGAGGGTTCAGTATCTGTAACGATTCAGCGGCAGAATCGACCTTCTTCTTGCCAATGTCAGCATCGGTGTGAAGTACTTGTCGCTGTAAATTTGAAAGCTCGACAATATCATCATCGATCAGTGTTAGCTTACCAATGCCCGCAGTCGCAAGGTATTGAGCGGAGGCACAACCTAAGCCTCCAGCCCCTAATACTAAGATTGAGCTCTGCTTTAGTGCTTCTTGGCCTTCAAAATCAAACTGCTTAAGAATGATTTGACGGTTGTAGCGAAGCATCTCTACGTCAGACAGTATTTCCATCAGTAAGCCTCGTTAGTAAAGCGTCGAGTTAAACAGTTGGATCTGAACCGTTTCACCGACTTCAACACGGCCGCGTTCGCGCTCTAGTACCACAAAGCAGTTTGCTAAACTCATTGAGCGGAAAGCGCCAGAGCTTTGGTTACCCGTTGTTTCTACCACAAATTGACCGTTTTCAATCGAGTAAATGCCACGCTGGTAATCAGTGCGGCCTGGGCCTTTTTTGAATGCAGACTTGGTGATAGCAGGAATAGATTCCGGAGCTGTCCACGCTGTGTGACCAGCCAATTTAGCAAGCATAGGCTGAACTAACACGTACATCGTCATCATCGCTGATACTGGGTTACCCGGTAGGCCACAGAACCAAGCATTGTCTAACTCACCAAATGCGAATGGCTTACCTGGTTTGATTGCCAGTTTCCAGAAGCCGATCTCGCCAAGTTCTTCAAGAATATCTTTGGTGTAATCCGCTTCTCCAACACTTACGCCGCCAGAAGTCACTACAACATCAGCTAACTCTTGAGCTTTCTCAAACGTCTCTTTTAGCGTTGCTGTGCAATCTGGGATGATGCCTAAATCGATGGCTTCACAACCAAACGCCTCGATCAGCGGTTTAATACCGTAACGGTTGCTGTCGTAGATCTGACCGTCTTCAAGAGGCTGACCTAGTGGTTTTAATTCATCACCGGTAGAGAAGAACGCCACTTTAGGCTTGTGTACCACAGTGACATGGCTAACACCTAAAGAGGCGATCATTGGAATGTCACGAGGTGTTAAACGTTCACCGCGGCTAAGAACGATATCACCTTGTTTGATGTCATCACCAGTAGGGCGAATATTATTGTTCAGCTTGATGTCGTCTTGTTGAATTTCAATGCCAGTATCAGTTTCAACCGTATTTTCTTGCATGATTACGGCGTCACAACCTTCAGGGATCTTTGCGCCAGTCATAATGCGAATACAGGTGTTGCTTGGCCATTCACCTTCGAACGGTTGGCCTGCAAAAGATTTGCCTGCTAATGGTAGTACTTTACCGTTCTCTAGGTCTGCTAAGCGCAGTGCATAGCCATCCATTGCTGAGTTATCAAAAGGAGGTACGAAAATAGGGGAAAGAATATCTTCAGCAAGGACATAACCTAATGCTTCAGCAAGAGGTAGAGATAAAGTCGTTTGGATTGGTTTGATTGGTGATAGCAGCTTATCTAGTGCTTCTTCAATTGGCATTAAGCCCGGAGCGTCGCAACAGCCCATAATTGAAATCCTTTGGTCGTTATTATTTTGATTTAGTGGTTGGCAATAGTGGCTCCATAATTATCAAATCACAGATGTTCGCCAACGAAATTGCAGCCACTTTAGCATAGTTTAAGCCCCGTAAATAATGACCTCCCTTAAAATATGGGTGTATTTAATCAAAATTCCGAGTATCCTTGTTTGCCATCCAGAAGGGGTATTAAAAGAGGAAGTTCAATGTCAGGTCTTAGCGAATCAGCGAAGTTGGTTAAAGATGCGCTAGCAAGCCGCGGATTAGAGACACCAATGCGTCCTAACCAGGTTAGCCGAGAAGAGAAAAAGGAACGAATCGAACACCATATGCGTGAGATTCTAACTCTCCTTGAACTTGATCTTGCAGATGACAGTCTGGAAGAAACGCCGCAACGTATTGCAAAAATGTATGTGGATGAGATTTTCTCTGGTTTGGATTACGCCAATTTCCCTAAAATCACCGTGATCGAAAACAAGATGGGTGTTCGTGAAATGGTTCGTGTAAAAGACATTACCGTCACCAGCACATGTGAGCATCACTTAGTCACCATTGATGGTAAAACCGCAGTCGCTTACATTCCTCAAGGTAAGATCATTGGTCTTTCGAAGATCAACCGAATCGTTCGTTTCTTTGCTCAACGTCCTCAAGTTCAAGAACGTATGACGCAGCAAATCCTTGTAGCATTACAAACGCTGCTAGAAACGGATGATGTTGCTGTAACCATGGATGCGGTTCATTACTGCGTGAAATCTCGTGGTGTAATGGACGCAACCAGCGAAACAACAACAACAGCTCTGGGGGGTATTTTTAGATCAAACCCAGCAACGCGCCATGAGTTCTTACACGGCCTGCGTTAGAACTAAACCTATTCAGATAAAAAAACGGAGCATTATGCTCCGTTTTTATTGGTTGCTTCATAAGCCTACAGATTTACTATTTTCTTAAACTCTTCCTCTGAGTATTTCTTCTCTGTGCTTTTAGTCAAATCTGTAATCATTTTGTATCTAAGCTCAGTTGCCATATCTAAGGTACGCTTAAGCTGTCCGTATGAGTAGTCGGCAGCCATGTTCAGAGCCGCTTGTTTATCTACTTTATACATGTCTGTTAACGTTTTATCTAAGTGTGCGACCTGCTTGTATAGTTGAGTTTCTTCTTTGTCCCAAGTTGCTTTTAGTACTGGTAAATACTTATCTGGGTTTGTAGAAGCGAGGGCGGTTAAACTACGGAACTGCCAATAAGCAGAGTCATCACTGTAGTTATCATCGCCTACTTGGTACGCTTTTGGGTAATCTTGTAGGGTTGAGTATAACGGCACTAAAACAGATTCTGGTAACACGCCGAAGCTTTGCCAAATAATACCTTGAAGCTCTTCTGGCATCTCAGGGCGAAGCTGAATAATATGCGACTCTAGTTGACGTTCAACTCTAATTGGTCGTTTCGATTTTCCTTCCAAAACCGTGTCTTTATAAGTCGCGCTAAGTACCTCTGCCACATTTTCAACTGAGATTTTTGTATCAGGTTTCATAAACAAAGGGTATTGCGTCATGCGACTTTGTTGATGCAGCGAAGGTGTCAGTATTTTTTGGCCTAACCATTCACGATCGATATTATACTCATCACCAATAACCCCGAATGCTTTTGCAAAATTGAAAGATTTTTCATCTGCGTTATCAAGCAGTTTGTTTTGTTCTACAAACTCGAATATGTCTTTTGAATGCAGTACCTCTTTGTTTGCCAAGTTCACACCATGTACACGTAAGCCATTTGCAATCATGGCGTAACTGTCATCTGGTACTTTTACAGCAATCCAATGGTGGCCTGAACCAATTTCAAATAACCACGCCTCATTGGTGTCTGCAATATACAAACTATTTCCTTCACCAGCACCATAGGTTTCGATGTAATGACCGAGTAACTCTACGGCTTGTTTTGCGTTTTCTGCCTGAGGAAGGATTAACGTAGGTATAATGGCTTCGATTACGCCATTGTCGATTAAAGGATCTACCTTGGCGACTTTGTCGTTTATTTCTGCGCTGGTTGTTGCTGAAATGGCAACGTTGTGTTCATTAATCCCACGTTCTTCATAGAATTTTCCGTCGCGATTAACGGTATCCGCATCCCAGTCTGGTATCGCAGAGTAAGCAAAGAAGTGCTTTGGCATCGGAACAATTAACCCGTTACCTAACTGCCAGTCACCTTCTTGGTTATCTTGCGCAGGTCGATACTTTAGGTATTTGTTCCAGTTGTTAATGCTAAAATCTTCATTACGAGCAATCATAATGCTACCGTCGTTCGACGCTTCTTTGCCAACAATAAGCCCAGTACAAGCTATCGCATTACTGCTTAGAGCGACAGCTACTGCAGTTGCAAGAAAGGATACAGACCATATTTTCATTTTAATTCTCCGCTTATAAAACAAGATAATTTAAAGTTAACGTTAGTTGTATTTGCAGGTTTTTTATTATCATTTTATAAAATTAAGTGTACTTATCATCACAAGAGAAAATGCTTCTGCTCGTCACATAACTGATATTTCCATTTGAGAATAATTATCTGAAAAATATGCACTTTTTGAATAAATTGATAAGTTATAGTTGTAAAGTAACCTTGCCATATACGTAGCTTTAATTCGTCGTGTTATGAGAAGTATCATTATCACAACAAGACTTTGTTCGTCTCTAACGTATGGTTTTTGGGTTGCAATCGGATAAACAACAGTGCTGAAGCGCGGTATCTTGTGGGGGCTTTTTTGTGCTTGCAATGAAGTAAACTGCAATGACTGAGAATGTCGTCATTCTCTAAAGCGAGGAACGAGTGTAATAGGGAATCTGTTTGTCTGTGTAGTTTCTGACTTGGTATTAGATCCTCAACTCAGTCGTTCCTCCTCCTCGAGGATGACGGCGAGTGAGTAAAATACGAGGGTGGGGGTGCAGAGTGTATTCTACGCCAGCCTATTAGAAGCAAACACTGATGATCTTGCAGAATGAGTGACTTAGTTACTTTCGTCATTCCCTAAAGTGAGGAACGAGCGTAATAGGGAATCTGCATTTTCGATATGGATTGGTTGGAACGGAAATTAGATGCGCTTTACAGAATCTATAAAGCGCAAATTTGGGTACAGCAGCTGGTGGAATGCTTAAGAAAGATTAAACAAACGCTTAAAGTAATGAACAAAACCGGACGGCTTATTCTCAGCTTGATAGAGGTTCAAACCATCATAAAAACTTGCCATGAACTCTACGCGAATCTCATCATCACTGCTTCTCGATATGCGAGACAACAGCGTAGCGGCTACAGCAGCATGATCATTAGCAAGGCTGTAATCCATTCCTAGTCGTCCTTGAATGAACAACCACAAATGAGTGATTAACTGTAACTGCTGAGCGTTAGAGTTTTGAAACTTGTCGCTGTGCTCAGTGCCCACTGTAGTATCGAATACATTTTGCATTGCCTCATTCGCTTCTTTATTGCTTTCAAAGCGATAGCTTGCATCGATATGTACCTTGGTTAACAGGCCGAGCAACGTCTGACGTGCAGAGTTGTCCGGCTTGTTCTCGCAAGCGTGTCTAAACAGAGCATGGTTTTCATCAATAAATGACTTTAACTCTTTTTCATAGCCAGTCGTCAGCGCTTTGACTGAATCGAGACCAGCGAGCTGCAAACACGCTTCGAGCTTAGTTTGGCGCTGAGGTTCAGTCTGAGTTTGGATCTCAGTCATTACTCTGTAGCTCTTCCCACGTTACTTCTGCAGATTGCGTGTCGCTGTTTACGAACGCAGAGTTACCCGACAGCATTACTGATAGGTCCATCGTACGTTGTGTCATCGCTGCTAGCTGCTCAATACCATCGTTGTCTAGACGAACGATCTGAGCTTTCAGGTAACCAAATTTACCTTTGTTCTGCTCCCACCAAACGTTCGACTTAGTGTTGAAGCTGAACACGCTCACAGACTTAGATAAGCGAGTCGCCTTCTTAACGCGTTCTGGATCGGGTTCGCCAACATCAATCCACTCTAAGATTTGGTCATCTAACGACTTCTGCCATAAATCGGGTTCTTCAATGCTAGACAACCCTTTAGTGAACTCAAGTTCAGGAGATGCATTGATACAGAAAGCAATGATACGAGCCATCATGCGCTGTTCTGTTTCAGAAGGGTGTTGTGCAACCGTTAGATTAAAAGAGTCGTAATAGTCGCGATTCATATCGGTTAAAGAGATGCGAAACTTAAAGATTGTTGGTTTGAGAGCCATTGATAGGGTGTCTTAGATAGAAATAGTGAGGGGATGTTACCTTAAATCTCTGAATAGCGTGTAAAAAAATAGCCAGCAGAGGCTGGCTATTTTTAGAAAGATGTTTACCACTCTGTTCGCTTCTGTTTCTTTACGAATCGAAACAGTGCTCAGTGTGACTTTAGCGGCATTTATTCTGGCTGTGATTGCTGTGAGCTTAATTCTCAAATATTGCTTAGAGAGCTAAAATATTTAAAATTAAACGCAGCGTCTAACACATGTCTAATATTCAAAGGCTTAGCATCATATCCACCACAGTAATGGCGTGTTATAGTTCTTAGCGGTTTGCAGTTTATCGCAGGTAGTCATATACAATACCGATCTTAAACTGCGGCTATAGTTTGTTATGCGATGACTTCGTTACTAGGGTAATACGCTTTAATGTGCGCTTTAGTCTCTTTAAGGAGACTGGGTTGTGAGTTTGTGGAGACAGGCTATTGCTAAGTCCATTTTCTGTTGGAATGATAAAACCATGAGAAACAATTGGTTAAGTGAATCTCATCACGTCATCGGTGACGATGTCACAGAGATTTCGAATGTTAAGTCTGTAAAAGCCACTTCTAAAATAGGCGATATGTGCGCTGTACCTGTGTACAACGTTTATGCGTCTTGTGGGTTTGGTGCTCAAAACGATACCGAGTACCAACTTAGAACCGAATTCCTACCTTGCTTATGGTTAAAACGTTTCGGCCTGACAGAAGAAGATGCTCGTATCATCATTTGCCCTGGCGACTCAATGGAAGACACTTTGAGCGACGGCGATGAAGTATTAGTCGATACCCGAGAACTCGATCACCCAGTAAAGCATGGTGTCTATGTTGTTCGCATTGGTAAGCACGTTTACATAAAACGCCTGAAGTACGACATCATGGCCGAGGGCTATAACGTCATCTCAGACAACAAAGAAGAATATGATTCGTTTATCGTGAATGAGGAGAAACTCAATGAGTTCGCGGTAATCGGGAAAGTTATTACCACCGTTATGAAGGCGGTGATTTAGAAAAGCAAAGGCGACCTCAGGGTCGCCTTTTTATTGGTTAAGCAAATGATAAATAAATCAATAGAAAAGGAGGCCATTGATTTTGGTCCCTTTCAATTCTTTACTTTGGTTCTCTCAATATACGTATTAGTGGCATTGTTTGCTGAGAGCGTATTCAAGCTACCACACTATGTGACTGAAATATTTGCTATTACCGACAACATTATATGTTTGGTGTTTCTTGCTGATTTCGTCATTCGGCTAAAGAGGGCTGAAAGTAAAAAACATTTTATGAAATGGGGGTGGATAGATCTGTTATCTAGTATCCCAATGCTTGATATGTTCCGTTACGGAAGAATTGTACGAGTGGTGAGAGTCCTTCGGATATTAAGGGCTGTTCGATCAACGAAAATGATTATTTACTACTTATTTCGCAACAAGACTCAGGGTACTTTTTCTTTAGTGTCCGCGGTGTCAGTAATACTTGTTATCTTTGGTGCTATCGCCATGCTTCAACTTGAGAAAGGTACCGATGGTTCTAACATCCATAATGCTGGTGATGCACTTTGGTGGGCTTTCGTTACGATTACTACTGTAGGTTATGGCGATTTCTATCCGGTAACCTATGAAGGAAGAATTGTTGCGGTTGTCCTTATGACCGCAGGGGTAGGCTTATTCGGCACGTTTACAGGTTTTGTCGCATCTTGGTTCTTAGAAGAAGACACTGAAAAGCAAGATACGCATGTGATCACAAATCTTCGTAATGAAATCTCTGACCTAAAGAGTGATATTGCTGACTTAAAATCAGCTATTGATAATTCATCCAACCAGCTTAATGTTTTGAAAAATACCAACACTGAATTTATGAGAGAGTCGAGTGAATAAAAAAAGCTTATTATAGAACGCTAATTACCCTTAAAAGAGAGCTTGACAGTAGCTCTTATTACAGTTTGTTTGAAACGGTGAATATTTTTAATAAAGTTAATGAAGATATTCAAAAATTATCCTTTGAAACGTTTGAGGGGGGGCTACTACCACTGTTGTTCAACAGCTCCGACAAGGCGTTATAAATTCGGTTAAAAATGCGATAAGTAATGACCAGTCTATAACCAATACAAGGCAGCTTTTTCGTTGTTATATGGACTTAGAATGGCTTTGTTGCGTAATTCAATGGAACTAAATCAAGAACCTACGATCTGATCA
>NZ_JBFSRZ010000050.1:0-36805 GCF_041466065.1 Vibrio sp. 10N.239.312.C11 | reverse complement strand
TCAAATTATATTCAATATATTGTTTTTGATTGGTTTTCTCCAGGCTATTGGCAGGTCCAAGCCTACAATTTCACGCCTTTGTTTTCAGCTTATGATGGTGTGATTGATTGGTTGAGTGTGTTAAGCAGCGTTATGGACGGTGTGTTTATTTCTCCCGTGATAGAAGAGCTTCTCTTTCGTTATTTGTTGTTTGTTATTTTAAGATCCGTTTTTGGGGTTACCTGCGCAGCATTACTCTCAAGCCTAATATTCGCTTCAATACATCAGTGGGCACTTTACGCCTTTATGTCAGGGATATTTTTATGCTGGGTCTTTGAGCGATATCGCCGCTTAGAAGTGGTCATTGCCATTCATGCTGGTCATAATTTGTTTATTTTACTTTATGACCTTGTTTATTACTTGATAACACAGCTTCACTTTAATCCTTGGGAGGCAGTTGACATTAGTATTATTGCGCTGCAAGCGGGTTATCTGGTGTTGTTTTTGCTCTTTATTTATTATCAGCGAAGAGAGTTTAGGGAGGAGTAATGTTAACAAGAAGAATGTTTCTTATACTTATTTACTTAAATATCGCCTTATTCTTTTTAAGCGTACTTTGGTTGTTAGTTCCATTTTTCAAACAGTATTCGTTAAGCGATTACTACGCTTACAGCGCCATTGTGGTCTTAGCTCTGAGTGCTTTGGTTGCTCAAGGTGGCCGGAGTAGTACTGAAGTGACGGACAATAAAAATAATTACCGGGCGGTTGTGTTCTTGTTAACTTTGGGCTCGATATTAATGATTAAAAGCTTCGTGTTAACTTTGATTTAGAGGCTATTATCGTCACCATCAAAATATGTAGTTTCGTGTGAATCTTTGTTATAGCGGGTACCACATACATTGCATTTTATATTCTTGTATGAATTTGAGTAACCATATCCCCCAAGCAGTAATTCACAAATTTTTCCAAGGAAGGAGGTAGATCGATCGTGCTCTATGGTATGTGGAGTGTACTTTTTGCAGTTTTGGCAAAATAGCTTCATAAAGACTCCAAAGCTTCCACTAACTTTCTCTCAAGTGAGCGAGACATTACTCGACCTCTAGAGTTGTGGCTACCAAACAAGGCAAATGCTTCACAAAAGTTTTGATTCATTATCTCTAACTTTGCTCGAAGCATATCAATATGAAAGCCGTTAGTGTCAATACTGGAACCGTGAGTGCTTGTGATATTGGCAATAATTTCTTGTATATGTTCTTTATAAGCCTCTACCTCATAGAGCAAAGTCAAAGCCTCAAAGTAATCGTTATCACTCTGGTTAAGTGTTGCTGTTTTCAGGAGAATTTTAGCCTCAGTAAGTCGTGACGAAAAAATCAGTGAGAATAGTAAATAACAGTAGCAACCTGCGATATAAGTGTCATCTTGGTTCTCATTACTCTTAACTTGCCCTAAAAAGTTAAGAGCATTTTGATAGTTACCAATTTGGCAGTCTTCTTTAATTGAAAAGTAAACCCACCTTAGATCCGTCGGGAACTCTTTAACGTTCTTTTTGTTAAGTCGTGTATTTCTTATAAGTTTGGTTTTCATTTGCTCGAGAGAATACCCTCGATGTGTAATTGAGTGTTTTAGAGATATGTATGAGAAGTGCAATGCGTCATTGTTGGGCCTTACAATCTCATGCACAAATCCGAAATAGCAAAAGTGTGTCTTGTTAAAAATTCGAGGGATGTTACGCGCAACAGAGCCCGATTCGTCTACAACTGTAACTTCAAATACAGTATTTTCTGTGTTGGCTAAAGCTAGTAAGTAGAAAAGCTCATCAAAAAAAGAAGAGCTTACACGTTCATCAGAGTCAAGATGAAAAACAATGTCATTTGAACATAGGCTAGATAGGTAGTTTCTCATATGAGAAAAGTTATCCACCCACTCTAGAAAGCAAACTTTAATTTTTGAACCGGAGTAGTGTAAGGAAAGAGCATTGTACGCTACTAAATTGGTTGCTAGTATTACAACTTCATTACTCTGTTCTATTACACTGGATATCGTTTCTTTGATACTCTGTGATAGGTGGTCAGTCATAATGCATGTTGATAATTTAATCATCACATACCTCAATATATTTAATTGCTTTAATTTTTGTTGGATTATCTAAGGAGCTCATAATGGAAATAAAGGTATCTAATTCGTTGAAATACCGGGCTAACAAGGCATCTATAGCCTTTTTGAAGTAGTTTTCATTATTAATTTTGGTTAATTTTTTAAAAATATCTGAAGGGGTTATATATTTATCGGAATTAATGTATAAAGTCCAGTCGATTATTAGATACATAATGAAGAACTCATCAAACAAATCTTCTTGGTAGTTACTTAAAGATAATAGGAAGTTCCTTTTAAGTTTGTTTTTATTTATGATTATATCATTTTTGTACCCCGAATGTATGATATATATCTGGCTTAAACATTGTATTTTACTATTGTATGGCGTTAGTTGTTCATGAACATACCCGTAGTAATAGAAATCTGATGTCTTAAACATTCTAGGAATGGAATAGCCTTTCTCCTTTTTATCTTCAGTAACACTGACTATGTAAGGACATATGGCGTTGGTGCCTTCTGGTGCCGAAAGAATAACTTCTTTTAGATTGAACTGTTCTTTTATTATTTCATCAGCATCGATGGTAATGACCCATTCATAGCTCACTTGAGATAAAGCAAAATTTCTCGCTGAAGAAAAATCATCATCCCATTCAAAATGGTAAAGTTTTATTAATTTAGATTTGATACTTTTGATTATATTAATAGTTTCATCTTTAGAACCAGTGTCTACTACAATTATTTCGTCAACATGATTGAAGAGTGAAAGGATAGCATCTTTGATACTCTCTTCTTCATTTTTACAGATTATGTATGATGATAATTTAACCATGTCGTTAATCTTTTATTCTGGGTTTTGTCTATAGAACTAAGATAAAGCACTGGCTAACTAGTCAGCGCTTTAGTAGATGTATAATATCTATACTCTCGAAAGGTATTAGCGCTGAGAGCAGCGCCTTTCCGGTCGACGTGCCGCTTTAGCCCCGGCACTATTACGATTTTCCCTGTATCTATCTAAAGCCCTAGAAAGTCCACGACTGCAACCACCACCAATCAACATCATTTCTTCTTCAGTTAATAATTTAGACATAATAATATTCCTTAGTAAAAGTTAGTCATATACCTATTAGCATGATGGGATTACCATACTAAAGCGTATCTAACCGTCAAGGATAGTATAATTTTTAATGACCATTACTAATTAATTAAATAATAAATTATATAAAATGAACTAGTATAACTGACGTTATGTGGTAGTTTCTTAAATGAAATAAATTTAATTTATAATTAATAAAACTTTGAGTGTAATATGATGAATAAAAGTCATAAGAAATTTATTATATGGGGTAGTTTGCTGAGTGTTTTTGCCATTATGATAAGCCAGCGCAATCTTAGCCCTGAGTTAATATTTCCTAAATGTGAGATTAACAAGCCAGTTCAATCAAAGATCACTTTTTATATTGATGAGTCCGTTGTGTATAAAAATGAAATTGTCGGAAAACTGCATGAAGCCGTGGCAATGTCTAACACAATATTAGCTAACTCTTGTGTACCTATTATTCGCTCTTTTAAAGAGAGTCGATTTATATCTATGCCAAAGAGTTTTTCATCTGTTTCCTCTCTACATTCTGCCTTAAAAGAAGAAGTAGGTGCTTCCGAAATTGACCATCTTAGAAGTAACCCAATAGAGCAGTATGTGGTCGTTCTTGGTGAGAATCACCCTGTCGTCCTTGAGCAAGAGATTCACGGCATGACAATGATGAATATGAATGATAGCTTTATTGTCTTATCTGAGAAATTTCCTGTTACCGTTTTAGAACACGAATTTGGGCACTTAGCTTGGGCTATGCATGAGCAGCCAGATACTGAAAGTGGTAAGTTTTGGATTAATGAGCAAGTTTTCCCTGGTAATATAAACAAGGTAAAGCCTTACGCGGGTGCTTATCGTTGCTCGAATTACGGCACTGTCATGAGCTATGCTACACAAGTAGTTCCTGCGTACTCTAGCCCCCTGATTAGTAATAACGGAGAGTTATGTGGTCACGAAGTTAAGGGCGATAATGCTAGGGTTATGCAGGAATACGCTGAAAGTTTAAGATAACTCCTTCTAAAGTTTTCTCTTCACTTGAAGCACCCTACGGGCTACCTGCTTTATTTCGCGAACCTCCTCGCTCGTTCCTCACTCTTCGGTGGCTCAACCAAGCCATCTTCAATCACAAACAACGTGCTTTACGTTGTCTTGTCCGTTCCGGTCACAATCAGGGCTAGACAAGCTTTCACTTTCGCGGCCAAGTGCTGTCTGAGTGTGCTTTGGCTTGTGCTCTATTTGTCCTTCGGTTGAGTTTCAGCGACTCGTTTGCGCCACTTCTAATCCTTTGCCAGCAGAACTTCACCATCAAAAGTAAAATGAACGCTACGCGCTTTTGACGGTGAAAACCGTGCCGTCAGTCGGGAAGTTAGGCGAAAACGACGATGAAACCCTAATAACCCAAGGAGCACACCATGCCACATTCCCTTTCTTTGCACACTCACAGCACTAAGCCCGCAAAAGCGAGCAACGTATCCCCGTTGCATCCGTCAGGCTCTACAACAATGAAGGTTGCGCCGTTGTCAGTTTTGATTCACTGGTCTGAATCTTCCAGGCTACAAACCGATGAAGAATTTGAGTTTGAAATCTTTGAGGCCATCGCACTCAAAGCCGCACTAGATAACCCATTAGGCGGTTACGACAAAGCAGAAGTAACGGTAAAGTTTGAAGGTGGTCATCTGCATCGGTGTCGAATTGATTTGGGGTGTGGAGGCAATGAAATCGGCTTCGCTGATCATTGCTTTCGCATCCTGGAATATTCTGAATCTCTAAAGAAATCAGAGCCGAATCATTGGTATTTAACTAACCCGCAAGGCAAAGAACTAATAGAGCTGTTGAAAACATATCAACTCAATCGACAACAAGTGGCCAATGGCCGCCAGAGCGCGTTTGAAAAAGTACGTGTAGCTAAAGCGCAGAATAAAGGGATGGTTCAAACACGTTGTGAGGTTAAGCAATGAAAGCATTTGTATTAGATACCCGACTAGTTCGACTGTTTGAAAGGTTAGCTGCCCTTAACCCGCCAGTAGGTCAAATGGTGTCGGCTTTAAATGTTGTGTTACAACAATCGGGCTCTCACATTGAAAGTAAGCAGGATTTCTGTGATTTCATTGAACAAGTAGAACGATTCCAAGCCGAAAGCTCGAGCGAGGGTTTTAGTGAGTGAAGGGGCTAGTTAACCAGATGGTGGGCTTTGTCCGTGCTTCGCACGTCAAAGCCCCAAAACAAATGAAGCAAATTCATTGCACCTTTTTACTTTCTATCAGTAACTTATTTTTAATTATGACTAAATAATAAGTGTTTTTTCAGCTAATCCTATAGCTTGGTTGAGACATATAAAACGAATAGGACTGGGAAAACATGCGCAAAATCATTGATACTCAAGCAGCCCCAAAAGCGATCGGACCATATTCTCAAGGGGTCATCACTGGTGGGCTAATTTTCACTTCAGGTCAATTACCATTGAGTCCTCATACAGGACTTTTGGTCAAAAGTAGTCTGGAGAAGCAAACCGTGCAGTGTCTAGAGAACATGAGAGCGATTTTGCTCCATGCAGACGCTGACATGTCAGATGTAGTGAAAACAACCGTCTACCTTACCGATATGATGAGCTTTTCCGTGGTAAATGAAATTTATAACGATTTCTTTATTAAGAACGGCGCCAATTTTTTCCCTGCGAGAACCTGCATCGAAGTATCGAAACTTCCTCTCAATGCCCTGATTGAAATAGAGGCCGTTGCTGTCGCGCCTTAGCTGTTACTCGTTTCGTTTTTTAGCCCCAGCCTAGAGCTGGGGTTACTATTTAGACATACCTTAGTGCGTACTTTTTCTCCTTATGTTTAATGGTGTAAATCTTACAAATCCAATGCAACCTATTATATTTATGGCTTTTATCACCTAAGTATCGCGAAATGAGTAAGAATTACATTTTTCGAGAGTTAGAGTGCCAAATGACCAAGGAAGAGGTCGCTGAACGCTGTTTTAAAACTGTGAGGACTGTCACGGGTTGGGATGAAGGAAAACCGATACCACCTGAGTGTAAAAGGCTTATGCGTATGGCAAAAGGTCGGGAACAGTTCAAAATGTTATACGACCGAATGGAACTCCCAACTGGACAAATAGTTAAGCCACAACAAATCCTAGCAGGGATTGCGCTTTTGGGGATTCAATCAAAGCTTGAAATCAAGACTTCTACTCACTTAATGAAAATAGCTCGTGCTATAGCTAAGATCATGTAACTCTTTACATAAACCACTGTTATTTAAAGTTTCTCAACATATAATCGATGGGGTAAGTGTGCTGTATAGGAAGGTTCTGGTTCATTTATCAGAGTCTTTCTATCTAGGTTTCGATGACAATGTCTATAAGCTTGATAAAAGGCTTTTAAGTTTTGTATTGAAGCAAGAGCCCTCCATAAATTGCTAGGAGTTATGAATTGAGCCGTTTTGAGCCGTTGTATAAATTTCGGGAAGTTAACAAATACAGTTTAAGTTCAATCGCTGAGAACACATTGTGGTTTTCACATGTGGATGATTTCAATGATCCTTTTGAGTTGTTTTACAAAATAATTTCTGGAATCAACTTAGATAATATGGACGATGCTCTTGAGGTCTACCTTAGCTACGCAGAAAAGAATCAGATGTCCAATGCAGACTTTAAGAATGGATTTCTTAAAACTCTGGCTACGTTAGATGAAGAGGCGAAGTATTCCATCATTGAGAAGATATCGGACACGATAAAACCTCTACAAGACGACAAAATCCACAAAGTTAAATCAGATAACAAAATCTTTAGCCTATCTTTTGCAAACGATCATCCTTTGCTTTGGGGTCATTACGCTAATGGTCTAAAAGGGATGTGTATTGAATATGACTTCAATAAGCAAAAAAAACCACTCAATATCGGCTACTGTCCAGTAGATTACTTGGATAAACCATTCACGATAAACGTACTTAAATTATTGAAAAATAATACTGATATATCTATTTACGGTAATGAGATATTTGCGACTAAAAATGAAGTTTGGTCTTACGAAGAAGAGTTTCGGCTAGTATCTGAAAATGAAGTTATGCCTGAAAACAAATACCAGTTGAGCGAAGATGTTATTAGTTCGATTATCATTGGCGAAAAAATGTCTGTTGAAGACCAATTAAAAGTCAAAAGCACAATCGGTGATAGGAATCTCAAATTGTATAAAGCAGTCGCAGTTCCATCTGATTTCAGAATTGATATTGTCGAATACGAAGACTAGTAAGCAAAAGCAATGTCAGTTAATTGCTGTTGCTTATGCCGAATTTACCCCCGTGATACATAACGGGAAAAAGCAAAAATACACGGGTAGCTAAAGGTTAAATATAACGTTACAGGGTCACCGCTAGGTTGAGGAGCACTAGCCCTAATTTAAAAGTTTTTGGGTGGAAGATTAAGTGACACGGAGTGCCACTTAGGAATGAGTAAGATTATACGCCGTTAAAAACAGGCAGAGCTTCGAACATGACTAATACGTTGATAACAATGATGCCCACACCGTAAATGAATACCCCAATCAACACCAACTCTCCTCCAGGTACTCGATAAGGTTTCGCTTGCTGATGTTGTTCGTCGTTATTTTCTTGGTTGTTAGAAATAGCTTTCTGTAACCTAGATTTTCTAGCTAGCAATGCCGGTACGATACACGCCCAAATAGCCGCGGCCGATGCGGCATAACCAATTGCGGCTAGAAAACCGAAAGGAAAGAGAAGAGAAAAAATCAGCGGCGGAATAAATGTGACCGCCCAAGTTTTGGTTCTGCCTTTTGAACTCGCATCAAATTGGAATAAATCGGCTAAAAAATCGAATACCCCCAAGCCAACCCCTATAAAGCTCGACAAAATAGCGGCCGCGGAAAAAGCGCTAATGACATTTGATAACGTTTCTTCTGCTAAGACAGATTTTAGGCTAATGAGTAAGGTGTCTATATTGCCACCTTCGGCAATGATAGGTCCGAAATTTACTCTTGGTAAGTTCCCATAAATACTCATTAACCAAACAGTGTAAGTAAAAAGAGCAATGATCGTTCCGCCCATGATGGCTTTTTGTGCAAGCCTTTCCTCACGGTAGTAATCTCGTAATGTTGAGACGCTATGGTGGTACCCAAACGCGGTCAAGGCAATGGGAAAAAAGACCCACACGTATTGCGCATACTCAAATTTCAGATGAGCAGTATCAAGCAAAGTACTGAGGTTGACATTGAACCAAAGGCCTACGGTGCCAAAGCTAAAGCTAATGATAATAAACAGCATTAAGACTATCGAAATACGGTCGACCATTTTTGTTGAATGCCAAACTAGCCCAGAAAAGATAAAAACGAAAAGGATGGAGGCCAGTTGGGGGGCAATACCAAAATATTCATTCAAAATTAGTCCTGAAGAGGTGATATAGGCATACAGCAAGATCCCCCCGACAAAGTAAATCATTAGGTTATTAAAGAAATTAACCTCTTTACCTAACAAGTCTTTCGTTATGGAAGAGAAAGATGACCGGTAAGGGTAATCTTTTAAAACTTCGAGCAACAAACAGCCACTAGTTGTCATGATAATCATGGTGAAGACCAAAGCCATTAAAGCCCCTATGGTCCAAACTCCAGCCCCAGCGGCTGGGAGCCCAAGCATACCTGCACCAACGCAAATACATGCGACGATACACGCCCCTCCGATAAGTGAAGGCGTCTTCACGGTCATTGATGGTTTCACATTATCCATAACCTGTTTTGTACTATCCATAAATGGTTACCTTTCATTGGTTCGACATTGCTTTTTATATGCCACTACCCGCTTCGTAATGTTGGGCAGAATTTTAAAATCAAAAAAAGCGCTAGAATCAAGGATTCTAGCGCTTAGCTTTTAGAATAAAATAGTAATTACATACTAAATTAGGCACATAATTAGACATGAACCGAATAACGTTCGTCATCGTTTTCATCTGAAGAAAGGTGATTACTCCCATGATTGAGAGAAGTCCTGATCTTTAAAGGCTGCAGCAAGGCCAGTGACCTGCTGCAATCGTAAAACCTCATCTTGGTCCATCCCTAGTTCGTAACAAATTTTATTATTCGTCCAACCCATTCCTTTAAGCTGAATGATCAGGTCTGCTGTGAGCTCTACTTGATGGGAGCCTCGCGCAAGATTATGACGAACAGATGCCGCCATACACTTTTCTTCAGGCAAACTAAGCACCACTGCAGGAATATAGCCCTTTAATACTTGTAGCTCAGGGTGATTCAACAATAATTGATAACGATGAAACCCATCGATGACGACGTATTTTTTCAAGGATGTCTTCAATCGATTAACTAAAATAGGCATGGTTATACCATTTTTATCCATCGACGTTTTTAGGAGCTTACTTTCTGGAGGCGCCATTTTATTTGGGTTGTATTGGTTAGCTTCTATCTCATCAAGTGGGATCATTTCAACATGACAAGCGGGCGGTAAATCAGGAATAAGCTCGATGAGTACTTTGGCCGCTTTATTGTAAATTGCGACCTTGTCAATGGCTTGTTTGTTCGTGTTCTTGATAGGTTTCAACGGCTTCTTGATGCGACGTTGATAAGCTAGAGTAGGTTCACTTTCCATTCGTATCACTCTCTTCTCCATAGAGGGCATGGTATTGTTTTGCTAAGGACTTGTTGTACCCAAAAGAGAGTCCTCGGCACCAATAGTCATTTTTAATCAGTACTTTACAAATCCTTCTCCAACTTGGAACTTGCTTCCTAGATTCCAATTTACTCTCTGCGTAATCAGGGATGCAGGTCACTCCTTTTTGAGGACCGTTTTTACGCCACCACTGTAAGAACTTAAAAATTCGGTCTCGGTAATGTTTTTCTACATGTGGCGGCATGGTTTTCAGAAGGTATTTACTGTATTGCCGGTAGCTAAGTCCCGGTGGTAATTCAAAGCGATAATAACCAAGGATACGCCCCTGGCTTTTTGAGTATCGAGCACCAAAGTTACACCCTTCTACTCTGGCAACCAGTTTTTGCCAGGTATCAGGCTCTAATATTTGATATAGCCAAAGGCCCTTTCTTTGCTCATCTCCAAAAGGTTGGCAAAGTCGCTGCTGTGAAAGAGGGACGCCGGCCTTATGCATTAAGTCGTAAATACGGTTGTAATCCCAATTGAAGCGCGAGTTCGCGACCCAAATATCTGGAGTTTTCCAATCATAAAGAGGGTAAGCCATGTAGACGTCACCCTGCATTTGAGTCGTCCAATATTTATCATCAAATTTCTTTTTGGCGCGATTTTTAATAGTTTTAAAACGATGCAAAGACTCATCCGCTCGTATACCAATGAGCACAGCAATTGGTGTGCCTTTCTTTTGTTGGTACCAATGAGCAAATTTAAAAACGAAATCCTCAAATTCCATGCCTTTATTAAAAAACGGGAGATAATCAAGAGCAGAAATCACACCTTCATGCTGTGGGACTTCCCTGACCCATTGCGCTTTTTTATCAGGGTCCCAACAAAGCCATTTAGGCTGAAATTGTGAAATTGAATTTCTTAAACTAAGCGGTAAGCAAATCCAGTATGGGTTTACTTCGCCACGAAGTACCATACGCTCAATAAAAGCATGAGTTTCGTGGTATTGGGCTTCGAAATCTACGATGAGTACATCAACAGGCAGTCGGCCACGTTTTTTTGATTCTTGGATAGTTAAGTTCAAAAGAACACCAGAATCTTTCCCTCCGGAAAACGAGACATAAAAGTGGCTAAAGTTGTCGAGAAGGTACAATATTCTTTGGCGCGCTCCTTCAAGCACATTGTAATCCTGCTGAATCTTGTCTCGAGAGAAGTAACCTTTTCTTCTTCCCTTAGTAATACTAGGTACGCCCTTGGTAATCATGGGTTCACGAATGTTATTTAACATTCAAACCAAGGTACGTAGATTTCGTGTTTTTTATAAATTAATTATTGGTAATTAATTTAATTTCTAGGTACAGATTTGAAGCCTCATCATAAAGAGCCGCTCTCCCGTTGTGATTTAGGTAAGAACGGCTTGGCTTACATTAAAAACCAAAGTGAAGGTTGCCTCTTAAACCTATAATCCAACTGTCATCGGCTTTTGAGTTAAACGGTAAAGTGTGAAGATATTGCACATTAGGAGTTAACGAGAGAGCCCCCCAATTCATGCGGTAATAGATTTCTGAATTATAAGAATCATCTAGTTCGGCATTAGGTTTAGCCCAACCTAGAGCGATACCAAGCATTCCAGACCCTACCCCACTATATCCTGTGCCAAACACGACCGAAGATTTGTATAGAGCCTCAGGTCCTTGCGCGACCCCGGCTCTGAAAAATGGTATCCATGAGCCGGTTTTATATATGGACGACCAATTTGCGCCATAGTTTTCGCTAGCTTTCTCTTTTGGCCCATCACTGTGCCAAACTGTTAGGTGTGAATTCTTCAAATAAAAATCGTCTTTCGACTCCACCCAACCTATTTCTAGGGACTTAAAATATTGATTATCATTGATGAACTGTTCAACACCATCGAAAGGCTTAGTCGAATCAGCTTTTGCATCAGAGAAACTTGCATAAAAATAATAGTTTTCCGACATCATATGGCGTAGAACGCCGCCGAATGTTGATTCATCTGGGATTGGGATGGAACCGGAACCGGTACTAAACTGTAAGTTAGAAAAACCATAGTAAGGGTTACCCAACTGATAAGTATCAACATAATCAGTCGTATCTAAAAAACCAACCATCATATCGGTAGATTGTTTATTAAAGGTTTGTGTCCAATAAAGATTTGTTAACCTTAAACCTATATCACTAAAAGCTGGTTGGATTAAACCAAACCCTCCGACATTACCCATGACAAATTCAGAGGGCGTACTATCTGTATAACCGTGCTTATGATCAACCCTCAGCTGCAAAGCTCCGGTATCACTCTCTTTTTGGTAAGCTAGCCAATTCAATGTAATCCGTGCAATACCAGCTGCCGCACTGCTGTCTTTGTTCGGCAAGCTCTCACTGGACGTTAAACCAAAAACATAATAATCCACAGCTCCCTTTAGAGCTTTATCTTCAGCCGCATTCGTCAATGTTGGCGTGCCAAAGACAAACATTACGGCTCCCAAAAGCGTTAGCCAAAAACGCTTTGTCTTTTTCGTAAATGGTACATTCTCGCTCATATCAATAACTTCCTGTTGTTGTCATGGTAGTTGTACGGCTCGGCTCAACTTTTGTTAGTCAGAAGGTATTAAGAGGGAGTTGAAAAACGAAATCTTGTAATTAATAGGTAATTTAAGCGCTCGGATTTATCCATTTGTCATACTCATTTATTAAAATCACAAATCCCTCATTTTTAGATACCAACATCAAAAATTGAGGTATATACTATTTCTCATTCCTATACGGAGGCAGAAATGGACAACCAACACACTACAACCACATTTCAAGCGCTTAAAACCGGTGCAGACGCTTACATTCAACGTCGTAATCAACGTTTATTGGCTAATCACCGCAAAGAGTTGCGTAACTTTACTCGAGCAGAAGCATCGGCCTATCTTGGCATTGATGCAAAAACGCTTGATCGCTATGTTACCGCTGCGGCGATAGATCCTCGTCGTCATGAAGACTCGCAATGGTCGATCGATATCGCGGAAATGTACAAGGTACGTAACTTACTGCCGGAAAATCTACGTAAAGACGCTAAGTTCATACGCAGTGAGCAGCAAAAAACGCAAGTGATGGTTATCCAGAACCAAAAAGGCGGTGTTGGCAAAACCGTTTCTGCCGCGACTATCGCATCAGGTTTGGCGACCGAATTTCATCAAGAATACCGTGTTGGTTTAATAGACATGGATGGCCAAGCCACGCTTTCGATGTATTACGCACCCGAAGCCGAGCAAGAAGGTAACTTGTCTGTTGGTGATCTGATGATGAAAACCTTCGATCTTGATGAAGGTGAAACCGTTGAACAAGTTATCTCTGAAGCCTTTCTTGAAACGACTATCCCAAACTTACGCATTCTACCTGCAGCACAAAGTGACCGTGCGATGGAAGGTTGGTTTCATGAGCAAGTGTTCGGCCAAACCTTAGCTTCACCTTATTCACTACTAAAGGACATC
This sequence comes from Vibrio sp. 10N.239.312.C11, assembly GCF_041466065.1. Classification (NCBI taxonomy): domain Bacteria; kingdom Pseudomonadati; phylum Pseudomonadota; class Gammaproteobacteria; order Vibrionales; family Vibrionaceae; genus Vibrio; species Vibrio sp. 10N.239.312.C11. The sequence goes on along the minus strand of NZ_JBFSRZ010000050.1, from coordinate 23,534 downwards.
ATCGATAGCGTTAAAGACGAGTTCGATATCATCATTATCGACACTCCACCTTCGCTCGGCTATGCGACCTTTAACGCGTATTTTGCCGCGACGAATGTAGTGTTCCCGTTATCGATTACAGAGAATGATATTGATGCTACCTGCTCTTACTTCAGCTACATTCCTCAGGTGTGGGCGCTGTTAGAGAACGCAAACCATGAAGGCTACGACTTCATGAAAATATTACTGACTAACCATCGTGATAGTTCAACCACGACCGAATTAATGAATAACCTGTACGATCAGTTCTCTCCTTACTTGTACTCTAAAGAGTTTAAGCACAGCGAGGCTGTCCGCCAGTCGTCTTCCCTACTCTCGACCGTTTTTGACATGTCGAAAAGTGAATACCCGAAAAGCAAAGCAACCTTCCAAAGCGCGCAACAAAACAGCTATGAAGTAACAAGCCAAATATTGCGCGATATTCTCAACGTTTGGCGTGAACAGGAGAACAAATAATGGCGAAAAAACGTGGCGGCAGCCCTCTAGGCAATGCTCCTGGTTCAGCGCAAGCACAACAGTCCGCGGCCAAAGCTAATTTAGACACACTCACCAATCAACTCAGCACTGAGCTAGAAAAAAGTGGGCAAAACGCCGAAGATTACCTTAGAACAAAGTTCGGTTTAGAGTCCGTTGGCAAAAAAATGGTTTGGCAACTAGCTTCTGGGTCAACTGCGACCTTCAACGAAGTGACATTGTCACACGATCAAGTTAAGCAGAACTCTTTTGTAACCTTTGATGTGAATGGCCGTGACCAATCTTTGCTAACCAAAGAGTCTTTGGAAGATTTGAACTCGTTAGAATTTCAACAGTTTTACCCTGCTGTTGGTCGAGAAATAGATGGTCGTATCGATGTGCTTGATGGATCTCGCCGTCGAGCTTGGTTCTTACTTCAAGAAGGCCGCGTAAAAACATTCCGAATCCTCGTCACCCAAGACGAACTGTCTACAGCCGATGCCAAAGCACTAGCAAAACAGTTGCAAACCGCAAAAGAGCACAACCAACGCGAAATTGGCTTACAGTGTCAAACTCTAATGAAGAACGGTGAACTCACTCAAGAAGAGACGGCAAAGATCTTAAATATAAGCCGCCAAGCAGTAGGTCGAGCGCTAAAAGCAGCCAGCATTGACAGTAAATTGATTGCACTATTCCCTGTCGTTAACGACTTATCTCATACTGATTATTCACTGCTAGCTAAAGTGATGAAAGCCTTTATCAATGATAAGAAAGCTCTGAACAGTTTCATAAAAAAAATAGACATTAAATCTGTCAATGCTCAGCCTGAGCAGAGCCAAGAAGATACCAAAGACGAGCTGATTACTTACATAAAAAATGAGTTAAAGATTGTTGAAGCCAAACAACAATCAGACAAAGCTACCGTGACTTCGTTAGCTGAATTCGACAGTAAAGGCATGTTCGCACGTAAAAAAGTGAAAGGCCGTAACTTCTCGTATGAATTTGGGCGATTGTCCAAGGATGTTCAAGCTGAACTTGATGAGGCTATCCAATCAGTCCTAGGTAAACATCAGTAACCCTCTCAAAAAGGCTCTATATTCCTCGGAGCCTTTCTCCTTCTCTATAATCACTAGAATTCCACATAAAAAATAGGATGACTACAAGTAGTACGACTAAGCTATTAATAACAAAGTAAACTTGGGGAACTTCCTTATTAGGCTTAGGATTACTTCATCCTTTATATCCAAAAAATTGGCTAAGTGCAGAGTGTTTGACTCGAGGTGAGCCAACGTTCAAATGGTGGTTCAAACCTGGCGCAAAAACCATTAATTTATGGCTAATAAATGAAACCCAAGGCCTTGAGTTAATTTCCCCCTAAAAACGCCATCCCCCCTAAAACAATCAATATACCGCCAGCGCATCGAATACTATAAGAGAGCCACTTTGGTCTTTTCGTCACCCAAAATCTTAAACCCGATATCCCCAAAACACATAAGAAATCTGCACTGCTAAACATTATATTGGTAAAGACCCCCAAAATGAAGAGCTGAACTCCTACCGATATTTCCGATTCATGCGCTACAAACTGGGGAAGAAAAGCAAAATAAAACAAGGCGGCTTTCGGATTAAGAACATCGACAAACACACTATCCCAAAAGATTTTACGAGGGGAGCTTAACAAAGGGTCACCAAGCGCAGACTCAAAATGAACATGAGAGGTTATCTTTTGATAACCAAGATAGATAAGATAAATGCCCCCTATTTTCTGAATGATCTCTTGCAACAAAGGGGAGTTACTAAAAACCGTCGCGAGACCAAATGCGACAAGAATGACATGAAAGTATCCTCCAACATGCAGACCTAACACAGACAGTAACCCAATTTTTTTACCGCTAGAGACCGTCTGGGCGACACTATAAAGCATCGCTGGACCAGGCATAAAAGCGTAAAGAAGAACCACCGTAACAAAAATCAACAACTGATTACTTTCTAGCATTCTTACCCTCCTTTATTTCCTATCACACTCAAAAAACCATCACCTTGAAGGACGGCGTTTTTTTGAGTGATTCTGTCCTAGATAAACAAAGACTTTATAATTTCATAGAAGTAACTAGATGATACCGAAGAGACAAAGGGGTTAGCTCTAAGTTAGCGGTCAAAGATTCGATGTGGTTAGGCACCCCGCAGCCCTTCGAAAACCACCTAGCTACCAACGAATAAGCTAATGTTTTTTCTAGAATTTAAAACTAATTTACCTATAAATAATACCCATTCACTCCGCCTGAATTAAACGCCCACCCTCAACCAATTAACCACAACAAAAAGGGGGGATAAATAGAGTCATTAATAATCATTTTTTATTAAGAATTAGGAATCTATAGCTATAAATTGAAAGGATGTGATATGAATAAATTCTCAAAAGGAGTTTGGGGTTATGGACACACTTATATGCCGTTCTTTCCAATCATTTATCGACTTCTGCGACAACGAGATCGTTGAGGGCAAAAATGTTCATTGCACCTTTAAAGCCTGCAAGGACAATGACTGGCGTTGGATGAAGATCTACTTAGAAGACAAAGGAGGTAAAAATCTCACCTTCAGTTTCATATAAAACAGATAGCATTATCTAATGTGCAAAAAGCCTTACACTTCAATTCAAATTTTATTCACAAATTTATTAATAATATTCAAAATATGAGCCATTATATAAAAGCCTAGGGATTATAATCTAATCACCCTTCTCTAGGTATATGGAGAAACACTATGTTAAGAGCACAACTGGACAACGTAAAACTGCCTATAGGTAATTGCGTACTGCAAAGAGACGACTCGGGGGCTCAACTCATCCTCAGTAATCAAAAATCATTTTCAATCACTCTACCTGAAAGCTGCATATTAGAAACTCTGATCCAAAAAGAAGAATTTATTTCGACTAAAGAAGAGCTGATCATTGCTGCGTGGGGGAACCCGGATATCATCGGCCCTAACTCTTTGCCAGTCGCTATTACCAATCTTAGAAAAGTCTTAGAACTTGATAGTATCAAAATCGTAAATGTTCCAAGAAAAGGTTACAAGATCCACATTCCTGAATTTGAAACTTCGCTAGACCCACCGAAACAGATAAAGTTACCTCGTTCTAGCCAGTTTTCGTGTCCACTCAAAAGAACATCAAACAACTACTTAAGACTCTACCAATGGGCTCTTGTTGGCCTATCTTCCACAATCCTCTCTGTACTAATAATCAGCTATTTCTACTTCTGGCACGAATTTGACATCGTCAACGTCAACGTCAATAACCAATCGAGCCAAATCTGCCTAACTAAAAAGGATGAACTTCAATTCATCTTAGCCTCTCAAAAAAACTTAGCTTCTCAGTCCCAGGAAAACTATCACACTAATCCATAACTCTCGTTGCTTTAATTTTTTCAGATAAAAGAGAGGTAGCCCCTTTGCTGTCTGCAAAGGGGCACAACTTAAAGTGCAGGTTCCAATGTAGCGTTAAAGTGTCTCAAGACCTTAGGCTCATAAGTAAACTTTAAACCTGCAATTGATGAAGCACGTTTCTTCACTTCTTTAAAAGCAGCAATAATGTAATCAAGGTGAGCCTGTGTATAGGTTGCTCTAGGAATAGCTAAACGAAACAATTCAGCCGGGCAAGGCAGCTGCTTTCCTGTTTCAGGATCACACCCTAGTAATAAAGAACCGATTTCTGCACCTCGAATACCTGCCACCTTATAAAGCTCACAAGACAAAGCATGTCCAGGAAACTGTTCTGGTGAGATATGAGGTAATAATGCACCGGCATCAACAAAGGCAGCATGCCCACCCGCTTGCTGGCAACGGACCCCTAACGCTTCTAGGCCGTTCACTAAGTATTCAACTTGCTGCAAGCGTGATGCTAACCAGTCTTCTTCCATTCCATCATAAAGTCCAACAGCCAAACGTTCCATCGCCCCACCTTCGAGACCTCCATATGTTGGAAAGCCCTCCAATAACACGCATAGTGTTTTGCATTCCAACTGCACATCTAAGAAGCTATCGTCTTTGAAAGCGAGTAGCCCACCAATAGGAACCATGGCATCTTTTTTCGCTGACATAGCAAAGAGATCGGCATATTTAAACGCTTCTCTGGTGATCTCTTGAATGCTCCAATCAGAATAACCAACTTCACGCTGTTTAATAAAGTAAGCATTCTCAGCAAAGCGAGCGCAGTCCATAACAACAGGGATACCATAAGATTCCGCTAATTCATAAACAGCCTTAAGATTAGCAATGGAGACTGGCTGGCCACCTGCAGAGTTGCAAGTAATCGTACTTACTATATAAGGCACGTTTTTAGCTCCAACCTCTTCGATTCCAGCTGCGAGAGCTTTCAAATCAAAGTTACCTTTAAAGTCTGCTTTAATTTTAGTATTAAAAGCTTCAGGTGAAGGAACGTTGATCACTCGACAGTTATTGTGTTGAGTGTGCCCTTGTGTGGTATCAAAAAAGTAGTTTGAAAATGCGGCCATTTTGTCTCGCTCTAGCCCTTTATCTCGCTCAGATTTATTGATCAAAGCTGGGACATATAGCTGCTCAGCTCCCCGTCCTTGGTGTGTGGGGATGGTAAACTTATAACCAAAAATATTTTTTACCGTCTGACTAAGCGTCCTGTAGCTTCGACTGCCACTGTACGACTCATCACCTTTCAACATTGCAGATTGCATAGCCTGTGTCACTGCACCTGTACCGCTATCAGTAAGCAAATCGATAAACACATCGTCGCTCTCTAATAAAAAAGGGTTGTACCCTGCTTTCATCAGCGCCTGCTCTCGTTCTCGCTCCGTTGTTCTTTTCACTGGTTCAATAACCCTAATTCGATAAGGCTCCGGCACATAGTGTGAATCCATCGGATGTTCTTTATTATTGCTTATTGCTGACATAGGTATTTCTCCAGACATTTTTATTCTTAATGGGTACTTGGAGAAGGCATAGCTAAAGCTCTCTAGTTCAGTACACTCAATCCTTATTATTGCGGATTAAGGCGCTCTCGCTTTACCTCCTCCAACCGCACAAAAATGAACCAACAAAATGGGTTTGGATATTAATTTCAGCGTAATTTAACTATTAATAAATAAGAAAGATTAAGTGAAAAATGGAACTGGGGAGGCCAAAAGTATGGCGCTTTTCCAAGAAAGGAAATATTGAAATTTACACGCACTTTCTCAAAGGGATAGTAAAGCTAAGTCATTCATTTTTATTAATAAGAATAATTAAATAAACAATCTACTCTCGAAGTTTCACTATGGATATTTGTGATATGAGAAAGGAACTAAAAGTACCTTTTCGGTTAAATAGAGATAGCGAGTTTATTATGATTCTAGGCAATACATTAGTTGTAGGTGCAGGACCCGCCGGCATTCAAACCAGTCAGATTCTTGCTCCTTTTAGTCAGAAAATAGCTCTCATAAGCAAAAGCTCTCATCAATGGGAGAATAGAAAAAGACTAATGCGACAACACGGAAACGTTGCTAGCTGTGAAGTAAGTAAGCCACAATTAGCACCACTTGTTGGTCTTATTAGATTTGATGAACTTTATACAGATTTATCTCCCCTGCCCTCTTCATGGGACACGCTAGTTCTAGCGACCCCCGCTCACGCCTATTGTGATGTCCTAGCTTCTTTTTCTGAGCTCTGCTTGAAAAATCTAAAGCAAATTATCCTTATGTCATCCATGATTGGTGGGTGTCTTATCCTAAAAGGGATATTGAAAAAGAAAAAGGTATCTCCCAACATCATTCTTTTTTCTAGCTACTTTGCAACGTCTCATTTTTCATCTAATCCAACAACACAACACCCTCTTACAGTCACGACTAAAACCGTGAAAAAAAGAGTGTATATTTATCTCTCCGAACCCAATGATGTCTTGTTTAATGCTTTAAGGAACGCATTAGAAAAAGTGAATGTTCAAGTCGTTCTCTTTGATAACCCATTTAGTGTAGAAGGCAGAAACGCTGCAGCTTATGTACACCCAGCTTTTCTAATCAATACGTTTTCTTTAGATCATATTCTTTCAAACGAAGATGACACTAAATACATGTATAAGCTCTACCCCGAAGGCCCTATCACCATGGAGTTGATCAAAGAGTTACTGCATCATTGGAAATCAATTTCTCGCCTACTAGAACATTACTCAGCGGAACCAATCAACTTACTTCAATTGCTCAATGACGAAAATCTCCCCGTACTTGAGGCAACGATTCCAAAAGATAAAATAGACTCTTTCAATGAACTCAATGAAATAGAGCAAGAGTACCTACTCTATGTTCGATATAGCACAATACTGATAGACCCAAACCCTTTTTCAGAATCCAACACCAAAAAAAGCACTTTTGAGGTTTCTGCTAAGCCTTATCTCAAGGGAAAAATTAGAAAAGGACGACTACAACTACCTAGAACACCATTAGAAGATTTGCAGACACTTTATTGGCTTAATCATTTAGTTCAACAATCTAGCCTTGTTTCTTCTATCAGCTTTCAATCAATAGAAGTATTTGAATCTTGGGTAAAAGAAAGAAACCTGCCCACGACATTAATCCAAGCCCTAAAACAACGCGCTTCTGAATACTACGTTCATGCGACACCTTCTATCAGCCAATAAATTATCCTTAATTACTATAAGCCTAGGAGGAGTTTGCTTAGCATTTTACCGTTTTGCTTCACAAGAAGTCAGTAACGAAGGAAAAGGAGATTAAGGTGCGAATAAGAAAAGCAACTATCAACGACATATCCTCTATCAATGCTCTATGTCATGAACAACTGGCAGGTAGCCACAGTAAAATGAGCCATTACAACAGAGAACGAAACGAATACAGCTTGAATGATTACAACTTAAGCAAGCTAAGAATTATTGAATTACTTTTCACCGAATCCTTGATAAAAGAAAAAATCGAGAATAAAAACACTTATTTTTTCGTCGCTGAAACAAAAAAGAAACAGGTAGTAGGCTACCTAATCATCAGTGTTCATTATCCAAAAAGAAAGCCAGTCATCCAACAACGAGCCCCATCTTTTTACGCTTATGTCGAACGATTCTATGTGTCATGTAAATACCACGGACAAGGTATTGAACTAGCACTACTCAATAGTTTTGATTATTGGAAAAAATACAAATCAGCACACTAATATTATCTTTCAAAATATAGAGAAAAGTTGTCAATGCTCAGGCTGAGCATTGACAACTTTTCTCGCATTTAAATCAGCCTAAATCGGTTCGTTTTCCACTCTAATCCATCAATCACACCTTCTTGGTACATGCCTCCCCAATCATAAAAGAACGGCGCAAACCCATGTCCACCGGTTAGGTGGGATAGAGCAATACACACCACCACAACCCCTGCGGAAATTGCATATTCGATAGGGTCACCGGTTCTAAATCGACCTCCAAACAGATGGAAGCGCCTATCACTGTAAGGCGAAAAAGGCACACCTGATACTGTCATCGCATCAGTCAAAATATGGCTAACGCCACCCCAAGCAAATGCCATCCCGATCCCGTGATAATCCCAAACCAAAGTAAAGGCTAGGGCAGCCAGTAACCAATGCGTGAAAACATGTGTGGGGCCTCGGTGTTTGATATGTCGATTGCCAACCTTAAGTACGTATTCAAACCAATCAGGAGCAGTTGCACCTGCGACACACACAGCAACATGAGGAGGTGACACCACAGCACAAATCGCGCCAGCAATTAAGGTGTGATTGAACCATTTCATTGTGATTGGGTATCGGAAGTAGGGCGGGGAAGGTAAGCGAGTTTTTGAAGATAACGGTTCATCTGATCAGTATATGTGGCCTCACACATTGCCACCAAAGCTAAACGATGCTCAACGATTTTAGCTTCATGCGCCAAAACATCTCGATGAGAAGAGGCCACCTTTTCAAGCAAAGCGACTTGCTCTGATACGTTCGCCACCCCTTTTTTCACTCTCAGTTGCGCTCTGGCCTCCAAAGAGAGATAAAGCCCCATTAAGCGATAGGCATAATTTCTATCAGCTAAGGATTGAGTAAAGCTTGCTACAGAGGTAGCTGTAGCGGTACGACGCTGATATTCCCATTGGCGCTCCCGAGATTGTTCAGTTGTGGAGTAGAGCGGCATTTTGCCAACTATTCCAATGTAATGCTCAGTTATCTCTGGCCAACCTTCAGAATCATACTCATCGATGTTAGATTTCATGCCCGCAACCAAGTTTAAATCGAGCTTAAATTTACTCTTCTCTGGGTAGCACTTAAGTACAGTGTTAAAAATCGCATCCGGATCCACTTTTGGTGCCGGCGTGAGGGCAGGGGTTGGGACATTATAGTGGGGAGCTTGACCTTTTAAAGTAGGGAGCTCGTAGGGCTTGATTTCTGGCGGTAGCACCTCAGCTTCCTCCCAAGGCACACTAATACCCCAATCATTGGCATAGGCAGCACTGAACGCGCATAAACTAATCCATATAAGGAAAACATTAATCAGCACGCGTCGACCTTCTTCCAGTACCTAACATCTGAAGCCCACCAATAACAGCACCAGCTTCCCATGCACCGGCCACCACACACATCGCTACCATGAACCAAATCAAGGCTTTGGTCGTGTCGTAACTAACATCACTCTCTAAATTAATTCGCTGTGGAGCACGGCGCTCTACGATAGGCCGAAAAGAAGGAGGGAGCCTCCCTTCCTCGCTTGATGTCATTAACCAAACTTTGGAAGACAGTAAACATTTACGGGCTATTTGTGCTTTTCGGCCAGTCAGCTTATGAGCGTCATCAATAAAAAGTAAGGCTTGGGTGTCAAGAAGGTAATCAGCTAAGAGATCCGCCTTAAGCTGCAAGTTGAGCTTCCCCCAGGGCGTATAATCTTCTGATTGTACTTCTTTGTCTTGGTGCCATTTTGCAATGCCTTTCACCTCCACCCAACTTGATAAAGGCATCAGCCCCTCAAGTAAAATAGGTTGCGGCTTTTTCCCCCAGATTTCGTGTCGGCTATCCTTTAAGCGCATAAGCCAGCGGCTTTTACCTGAATCATGCGCTCCCGTAATTAACTGACACTCCTTCCGGCGCAAGCTGGTTTCTTTACGATCACGACTTGGCGCAAAGCGTCTTGGTGCATCGACAATCAATGGTGTCACATAACGTGTTCCATCTCTTCGCACTCGTTTATGATCGGTTCTGAGTTTCAAAAATCGCATTCTATTCCGTCCTTACTTGTCCAGAATAAATCACCGTATTAGAAACTGAAAAAACCAAATAGCTCATTTCGAGCTTGTTCAAAACTCCATGTAATTGACATGTTTATAAGCAAATTAAAAGTAAATTATTGAGCGAAGAACTACTGTAAAAATCGCACAACGAAAAAAATTTTCATGTGAAACATAGGGGTAAACAACAAGGACAAGAGGCACAACAACGACCCAATAACCATATGCACGAATAATACGGTCATTTAATTCGTTCACATTTATGACAGGCAATAAAATTCTTATGACGGGCTGGGTGATGCAAAACAAAAACGTTAACATCAACCAAAGACCATCTTTCATTTTATTGTTGGCTTTTCAGTCTCATACTTCATCAAGCGCGTATTTATACGACAGATTAATTAGGGCTGGGCATAGTCGCTTGGCTCGCCACACCATTGCAGGTCAAGACGTCACTCTTTCCCCTTTCTAAATAAGTTTGTGTACTACTTTATCAATCTTCTTATCTAGCGAATTCATCACTGAGAGCTTGTTTGTATCTAAATCCATGAACCTAGATTTAGCGTGTCCCCGTCTAGACACTATGACACTGTCACTTACTATTTCTTTTACTAAGCCTAAAAACTTAGTTCCACCCATTTATTTTATATCGCTGGCGAACACCCGCAACGATCAGGGTAGTAAGACCCTAAAACGCGAGTACACAATAAAAAGTTAATGGATTAAATAAGAAAAAAATAAGAAATCAAGCGATCAAAAATCCATAGATTAATGAAGATAAACATATCAATTACATGCGATTAGTGACAAACATAAAGAAATTTCAAAGCTAGATGTTAGAGTATTAACACTTACTTAACGAGCAACATCAAAGCTCTCTAGAGATTTGATGTTGCTTGTTAAGTCACCGACTGAACCTGAGTGAAGTTGGTATTATTGTAAAACTAGATCCTAAAGGTTCTAGTTTCTTAGTAGCCACCTAAAAGTATAGACATTTACCGAAAATATATTGATATTTACCGATTTATTATAAACATTTACCGATAAAATATTAATATTAGACGATCTTACATATAAACATTTACCGAACTTAAGCATTAACATATCAACATTAACCGATCTGGGTGACGGGTAAGATCATAATTTAATGATAATTAATGATCTTTGGATCAGGTTGATGGAAAAACAAACAAAAACTATAGCTCATCAGTAATCCTATCTTAAGTTTGATCTTTTAGAATCAAGTAAACATTTACCGAAGTAAGTAGTTATTTACCGATATTTATACATAACTTATGTGATGAGCTATAGATATTTGCCGAAATCATATAGACATCTACTGAAGTTGATGAGGTAAGTAAGGTTATCTGTTAAAATGATACTATCGCACTCTTAGGTAATGATCATGACGTTATCATCCAACTCTAGCCTGACAGTTATTAATGAAGAGGACCGAAAGAATCGGTTTATCTCATCGATTCTTTTCTCTAGAGCAACCATCTTTCACCCTGCATCTCGTTTAACTTCTACGATGCAGTCAAAACTGATTCAAATCGCTCAAAGTGGTGGCACTGATCCAAATCACCCACTAGAAAGTGTGAATATTAATAGTTATGGAAAGAATTTCAGAGTTGATCTGCATGTAGATTATCTACTACAGCCTCATCGCGATATCCTCGAAACTATGCTGGCCTACGCTCAAACGATTCAGTTAGATGATGCTTCTTATGAAGCCGGCGCACGTTTAACCTGGTCTCAGGTGTACCAAACCATTTCTGATGGTGAAATATCAGATACTCAACAAGATGGCTTCGACTCTTTTATTGACCGAGACGCGACCGTTTTATCAATGAGTATGTATGAATTAGCAACCCGAATGGGCATGGCGACCACTCGCGCGAACTACGATCAAATTGAACGCCGCATTACTCAATTAGCAACGGCTCACTTAGTGATAAATGAGCTTGATGAAGAGCAGAACGTAATTGGCAAAAAGCCATTAGAGTTTGTTCAAGATTACCGTTTTTATTGTGACCGAAGTAAATTTAAAACAGGCCGTAAAAACAGTAAGAACCTCACTAACCATGTGTTCTTAGTTCCAGACATGCGTCTGCTGCAGGCGATACGCGACCATGGCTATTATTACCGATTAGAACAGCACAAAATGACCAACTACAGTAAACCGTCTGTTCGTTCATTCTTAAAATACATTACCACGCATAAAGCTGAGTTCTTACACAACAAGAAGTTTGAGTGGGCACTCGATAGCTACATTCAATCTATTGCTTCGAAGGTCAGCCATAGTTTCCGTAGTGATCTCAGAAAAGATTTGCTAGCCAATGCCGTTCAAATCGAAAAAGACTTCAGCCTTCAATTTCGCGATGTGGGTAATGGCATACAGATATTCTACATTGGGGAGGGTGAATCATGATCACTCAATCTCTTGATAGCTTGATGGCTTCACCTGCTAGTCAAAACTTAAGTTTCAGCTTAAAAGGTTTACTTAAAGGACATGTAGGCATGTTAATTGCCGCGCCTAACGTTGGTAAGTCTCACCTAGCATTGTGTATTGCAATGGAACACGCTTCTTCAATGTCTTTACTCGGGATGAGCGCGGCCGATAAACCCGAAAAAACCTTAGTACTGAGTTCAGAAGATAGTGCCGGTGTCATCCAGTCTCGGATGAAAGAAAAGCTGGCTAATTGCACAGCCACTATAAAGTCAGAGCTAAAAAACAATCTCCACTTTCTAACGGATATTGAACCGATAGTGATCCCACCCGATAGCTCGGTCCAAGAACAGGCAGAACATAAGCAGTATTTAGATCAACTCAAGCAAACCTTCTCGGAATTCGACTTAGTGATAGTGGATACGGTGACGGAATCAATAGGCCGTTGTGAAGAGGTAAAACACGATCGCTTAATCAAAAATGTTTTTCAGAGTCTTGCCAGTGAATCAGGCGCCAGTTTGTTGCTTGTTCACCATGTGAATAAAGATGAAATCCGCGGTAACCAAGAAATTACCATGGCCTCAGGTGCAGGTCTAACGTCGATAATGCGATTAACAAAGTGCTTATTTACGTTAAAGAGAAACAAAGAATCGTTGTCGATTAAATACCTTAAGAGCAATTACTTACCTGAAAATGAAAATCAAGAGTTCGCGGTTGAAGTGAGACAAAGCCTCACTATTAATCCACAGGTCTTCAGTTTGAAATCCAAGGCGTCTAAGCCCGCGCGCTCAGCGCAAAGTATTAAGCAGAGCCCTAAAAAAATCACGCTGCCAGGGACTATTCCAGAACAAGAAGAAATTGAAGAGCGTAAAAACCTCAGGGACGTTTTGTAAGCGACCTCTCACACTTTCAAACAGCACCGACATTCGGTGCTGTTTTTTTATCTGACCCTGTTCGCACTCTTTGTTATCCGTTCATATTTTTTCGCTCAGCTTGTCCAGTTTGGATCGCCTTTAATTAAGGAGGAAGCATGGCGAACTACGCGTATTTAAGAGTCTCATCAGACAGCCAAGATGTGGCAAACCAAAAGCACGGGATCTATGACTACACCAATAAGGTTGGGATAGGTAATTTGGTGTTTGTTGAAGATGTGGTGACAGGTAAGAAAAAATGGCGGCAACGTAAATTAGGTGCGTTAGTGGAGGGCATGACGAGCGGAGATTGCATCGTATTTGCTGAAGTCAGTCGAATTGCGCGTTCTACTTTACAAGTGCTTGAGGTTCTCGAAGTGTGTATGGAAAAGAAGATCAATGTCTATATCGCCAAACAGAATTTGCAGCTAGATGGTTCAATGCAATCTCGCATAACCGCAACGGTGCTAGGACTTGCGGCAGAGATAGAGCGTGAGTTTATCTCGATGAGAACAAAGGAAGCGCTTGCCGCTAGAAAGAAAAATGGCATGATTCTCGGAAGACCAAAGGGCCAAGCTGAGAAGCTGAAGCTCGATGTTAAACGTGAACAAATAGAGAAGTATTTAAAGATGGGCTTGGGGATTCGTCCCACAGCCAAATTGATCGACGAAGCGCCGAGTACGCTGCGTGACTACATGAAGCGACGCGGGTTAACCCTTAAATTAGCTTAAGGGTTAAGAGAGTTGTGAAAAGTGCTTGGCAGGTGACATGTGCTTACCAAGAACGGCTGCAATCACAATGTGATTTTGCTTTTGGATGTAATAAATCACATGGTGCTTTAAAGGAAACCGGAAGTAGTTTTTTCCCAGTTCAGAAACTTCTATGCCAAGCAGCTGGTTGTTCGCCAGTAATTCCATTGATTGCTTGAGCTCTGAAAAGTAAGTCGTCCATTGTGTTTGCCCCCATCGCTCTAATGTATAGCGACGAATCTCAATGAGATCAGATTGCGCTGCAGAAGAAAGCTTGTAGTGCATCATTAATCAAATTTACCTTGGTTAAGTGCGTTCATGAAGTCGTTACCATCGACCAGGTTATCTGATAGAGCATCGGCCTCTGCTTGTTCGAAGCGTGATTTCACCACCATCAATTTGAGTGCTTCAAGTTGTTCATATTCTTCACAAGACATCATCACCGCAACGGGTGAGCCGTTCTTATTAATTTGTACAGGTTCACGTTGAACCTTCATCAGTAAGTCACCAAATTTGGTTTTAGCTGTATTAGCAGTAAGTGATTGCATAATATTCTCCTTTTCGTTCATTATAAACGAATCGAACGATTTAACCAATTTGTATGATTCTGTGATTGAAGGTAATCTGATGTATTGTCCATAAAGGTGTAACTTTGTGGACAGTGCTTGCTACCCATCTCAAATGTGTCCAGTTAGTCTTCTAAATATCTAGTGAACATGTACACTAAAGTTAACCAATCTTAATGTTCATTTTAAGGCACTTCTCATGAAAATAGGCTATGCTCGTGTCAGTACCCAAGACCAAACACTTGATGTTCAGATTGAGCAGCTTAAGGCGATTGGCTGTGACAAAATTTACCAAGAACAAGCGAGTGGTAAATCTTCCGATCGAGAACAGCTTAACCTGTTGCTCGATTTTGCGAGGGAAGGGGACGTGATTCACGTTACCAAAGTCGACCGCATTGCCCGTAATACTATCGATGCGTTGCAAATTGCCGATCAGCTCGCAGCAAAAAAAGCCGGCTTAGTTTTTCATGATTTAGGCGACTTAGACATTAATAGCGATGTCGGTCGAGTAATTTATACCACCATTTCGGCGTTCGCAGAGATGGAAAGAAAACGAATTTTACAGCGCTGTAATGAGGGTAGGGAGCGCGCACGAGCTGAAGGTAGGCACCTCGGCCGATTTCCTGATAAGACGCTTCACCAACGCATTCAAGAGCTTGCAGAGCAGGGGATAAATAAGCATGCGATCAGCAAAGAGTTAGGGTGCAGTCGAACAACGGTTTATAAGGTGTTGGGATAAACTCACCTAGTTATGAATAGGAAAAGGCTACGAAGTACCTGTACTATTTATGACTAATGACTAATGACTAATGACTAATGGTGGAATTTGCTAAAGATTCATAAGGTTCTCTATAGATTCTTCAACTGAGCAACATGAATATGAATGGATTTTATTTTCATCTTTTGCTTCAATTTCAATCTGAGATACTTTATGTCTCGTATCTCCTTCAAGAAAGTAAAGTGAGCTTTCAACTGATTGACTGACTACGATTGTTTTATCTTTCATGATGATGCGACATGCGTGTAGAACCATAGTTTATTCCTTCCTAGCTTAGGCAACTGAATCTTTACGTTCTTTGTACCGATGATGTTGTTAGACATTTTTATTGTTTTTTAACAGTAGACTAGATTGTAAAAAAATAAAGTGACTCGATGTGAAGGTTGATCTTTTCGTTTCAATATTGAGGCCTTGCTTACCACTTCAGTCAAAACTTGCCACTTCTAAGTGGTGATCACGAAAAAACATGTCATGGGCTAAACACGTGACGCTGCGCGACACAGCCCATCACATAAACGTCATCACCACTCAGGCGGCTGCGCATTGTCTTTCGTAGCAAGGCCGCTTAAAAGATCGATTACCAGCCCCAAACCCCAAGCTTGGGGCCTTTAGTTCAAATTGAACATAATGTGGAATAATACAAAATAGCACGTGCCGGTTCGCCAGCAAGCTGTCGGGCACTGAGCTACTTCAAGTATTATTGGACATTATGTGTAAATTTTCACAACCGCACAGAAAGCGTGCTGTAAGGTAGCCAGGCAAGCTGGCAATTGTTTATCTGCCTTGCCCAAAAAGACGGGCAAAGCAGGGCAGTTGGCTAACGCATCAAAACACAAACAACGTGTTTCCATGCGGTCACTTACTCATGGGCCTGGTACATTTTTCGTTGCGGTCAGTTTTTGTTGGCCGTGCCGTCCAATGCGCGTGCCCCCGGCACTCGGCCAGCCCTCTTCGCTCTCATTCTTTTCTTTGCCCATTTGGCTCCGGGCTGCAGTGTTTGTGGTCCATTAACCATTGTCGCTCCCTATCGTTGTCGGGTACCCAGTGTCTAATGAATCCCTCTTTTGTCCACAAACACACACCACATCCCCCGCCCACCCAATGCTGCGCCCCGTCCTTTGGTTTAACAAGCTTTGTAGCCGCTGTTGTTCTATATGTTTAAGTTGCATTATCACGTGTAATTTATAGGCGCAGCGGTGGTCGTGTCGTGGTGTTATTGTCAAAATTCACACCTATTGGGGCTTCTCTAAATGAATGGTTCGCGTAGCTGAAGCTATGGTTTCTGCTCGGTGTGCAATGATAATGCGAGTGATATTTAGTTGCTGAACGTGTTGGTTAATAATGGCTTCATTATTAGCATCAAGGTGGCTCGTAGATTCATCTAAACAGAGGACTTTAGGCTGCTTATAAAGAGCTCGCGCGAGAAAAATACGTTGAAGTTGCCCGCCGGAAAAGCTACTTCCCATGTCTCCAACCAAAGAATAAAAGCCTAATGGTAGTCGTTGAATCTCGGCTAAAATGTTAGCGTGGCGACAACTCTCTTTTAATCTTTCTTCATCATATGGGCTATCAAACATGGTGATATTTTCGCTCAGTGTTCCTGAAAGTAGAGTGTCATTTTGCATCACACTTCCTAGGTGTGAACGATACGTTGTTTTATCTAACTTTTGGATATCGATACCATCTAGGTAAATGGTTCCAGTCGTCGGGGAGAGTAACCCAAGAAGGAGCTTAAGTAAGGTTGTCTTGCCGCATCCAGATTCGCCGGTGATTGCGATACTTTCTCCAGGCTCTATTTCAAAACTGAGTTGGTTTAGCACCCAAGGTGCTTGGTCAAAATAACGAAAGCTGACGTTCTCAACTTTAATATGACCTTTCACTGGCAGGGGAAGTGAAGCTTGGCCTGGTGAATCTTCTTGGGTATGTAAAGTGATGTCGGAGAGCCGCTCTAAGTGCAAGGTGAGTAGTTTAAAGGACAGTATTTTGTCTATGAAGGCAAGAATGCTCGTCGTGAACTGGTTTTTGTACGCAATAAACGCCAATAACATTCCCACCGTCAGCTCCCCTTCGATCACAATCAAAGCTCCTAAATAAACGACAATAACCATCTCCAACCCAAAAATTAGGTCGTTGAGTGTCGTTTCTGCGATGTCCAGTTTCCCTAATTGAATATCGGTGTTGATCACTTCTGCATAGCGGTTTAGCCAACTGTTTTGTCGGTGTGTTTCATGGCTAAAGAGTTTAATGGTTTGTATTGCTCGAATACTTTCTAAAAAATGGGAATCTTCTTTGGCTTCCGCCACTATTGATTCTTCAGTGATGCGGCGGTTAGGAAAATAGAACAGCCACTGAACGACAAAAGAAAGCCCAACTACAGCAAGCACAACACCAGTCAGAAGTGGGCTATAAAGAAACATCATTATTAAGACAACGGATGCCATTAAGCCATCGATTAACGCTTCAACAATACCTGTTGTGAGTAGCTCCCGGATGGCGTTGATAGAGCCAAATCGAGAGACAACATCGCCTACATGGCGCTTTTCAAAATAAGCATTAGGCAGTCTGATCAGGTGATGGAATAAGTTAGCGCCCATTTGGATATTGAGTGCACTACTAAATCGCACAACGAACCAGCTACGAAAAGCGGTCACACCGGTCTTTATCAAGTTCAGTAGCGCAAAGCCCAATGCGAGAACCATCAGCAAAGGTGTGTCATGACTGAGCAGGACGTTATCAACTACCCACTGCATGTAATAAGGAGCTATTAATGCGGCGGCTTGAATGACCACTGATAACATTAATAGTGTAACTAGGGTGCGTTTTAACCCATGAATTTTCTCCCACAGTTGGTTAATTCGCATGGTCTCGCGTTTGTCTTGTTTTTTAAAGTTACTACTGGGGTGTAGTTCGAGTGCAATACCGGTAAAGCTGCGAGCAAATTCAATTGTAGATAACTGGCGCTTACCCTGAGCGGGGTCATTGATATCAACCTTTCCATTACACACTTTGGTTAGCACTACAAAATGGTTTAAGTCCCAATGAATAATGCATGGCAAAGAAAGCTGATCTAACTCTTCTACTTCACATTGTACTGCTCGTGCTGTGAGCCTTATTCGATTAGCTAATTCCATGACCTGTTTTAAATTCATGCCCTGTGTACCAATCCTTACCATGCGTCTAAGTGAGGCGACATTGATTTGGTAACCGTAGTATCCGGAAATCATCGCAACGCACGCTAATGCGCATTCTGATACTTCGGATTGCATCACCAAAGGTACGCGTTTTAGATGTGTGTAATGCAATCGATGAAGAAGGTTATGGGGGTGTCCTAACATACTCTGTGTTCTTTGGTTGTGAGAGGTGCTCATTGGGTGCCTGTTCATGCTTTTTATAGTTTGAACAACGAGTTGCTGTGCTCTTTTTTATTAATTAAATTCCACCCAACCTTATGAGTATTTACGGATAATGACATGTTATTAAAGGAGAAATTACGATTAATTATCTATAAGGGATTCGGGCATTTGATTCGTAGTATTTTTATGCCCCTAGGTTGATAAACCAATAAGAATTGAGGGTTATCAATAAATTAACTCATAAATTAATTGTGGTTCTGATGGTATTTAAGCCTTGATATAGCTAGGGCTAAACCCCTGTAGGTCTTCCGTTTACGCAAGCGCCAGTTCTGTGCCAAGTTTTATTGCTGCGTTGTACAGGCGTTATTCAGGGAGAAACATTAGTTACGTTAAGGATGAGAAATGAAGAAAGTTATGTGCCAACAAGTAGCGTCACTCTCAGAGGACATGCTTGATAAAGTTGTGGGTGGGAAGGGATACGACGGTTGTACCTCTAAACCTAAAAAGCTGCATAAAGCAGCGACGAAAAAAGGAAATACGTCAAAGGGCCGTGATTGGAGCGGGGGCTGTAATAGCCGTTCGTCTTAGGTATTGGTTTTAGGTGATTATCGTGGGGTATGTCGTTCACTTACCTCACTTTTTTCTTAAATCAGGTATTCCTTTTTATATATGGAGCACATTATGAAAACGTACTTGTTATCACTGTTTGTCGCTCAATTCCCGTTGCCTATGGCTGACAAGCCTTCTCTTGTCTCTATGTCAGATAATGCCATCATGCCTATTACTCGGCAGGCGTTGGTAGGTTGGTGGCAGTGTTGGTTTACTTTCCCGTTGATTGGTGACCGCATTCTCAACGAACATTTGAGATTGGATAAAGACGGCAGCTTCTCATCGCAAGGGACGTTTGAATACTTTTTAAGTAATCAAGACAAGCCAGCTCTCTTCTCTTTTTCAGCTCAAGGAAACTGGGACTTTTATCAGCATCAACTTCGCCTTGAGTATGCCCCTTTTGATATCGAACCCATGGGCGAGTTGAGTGAACAGTATCTAAACGACATCAAAAAAATCTACCTATCTCCATCCTATAAAGGGACGCGTCGCACTGTGTTTGATGTAGAGCTGTTACGCGAAGATTCCATGACAATTGGTGATGAATATGACAGCTGGCAGTGCGTTAGATAATAATATCCAACTTGTTTTTGAGCTTATCAATAGTTCTGAGTCCACGCTGTTTGATAAGAAAAAAGCATGTGGTTTCGTAGAGAAGTTACTGGCGCTTCAAGGGCAGGTAAATCACGAATCTGTGTCTATTTTCATTCGGTTATTGGACGAATTGCTTTTAGCTGACAAGGAACAATACCTTGCTCGAGATGTGTTACAGCGTATTAGTTGGCTCGAACCAGAAGACCTTGTGATGTTAGATAAGGTATTTTTTGTTTGGATTGGTTGTTTGGGCGAGCGCCAACTTGAATATTTTGATGTGTGGGAAGAAGTTTGCCAAGACGATACATTCATCTATTACGATAGCCGCTGTTTACTTGCTAGTGAGATTAAGGACGTTCTCTGTCGGCTACACCACTGCAGTCATGAAGATGTGGCCTTGATAAAGCACCAAAGTGACTGGTTTGAGGCGTTTGTAGCAAGTCAGGAGAAACACCTCGATGAATGGTTAATTGATCATACTCGAGTCTATGATGCCGACATCGCAACTGAGCTTGAACATAGGCTCTATCGTGTTAGGCATCGTTACTACCGGCTAACGAAACTAGTTACCTTGATAGATATTGCGTCAATTGACTCATTATTTGTATTTAGCGGCTTTGATTTAGAACCTTACTACCTGTACGAAGTACTTCTGAGAAATAATTTAGCGGCAGCGAGTGATATCGTTCGGTTGTTGGTTCTTTATCATCAAGGGGGGATGTACGTTGATTTCGACACACTCCCAAGTTTTGAGCACTGTTTTCCTAAAACAAATCGGCGCTTTCCTGAATGGGTGAGTAATAACATGGTCGATGTACTTAAAGCCGAGCTCGTCATGAATGTGTTTCGAACTCAGCAATTGACTCGTTTTGCACGGTGCCAAGGTGATCATCAGCTAGTAGAGAATATCGTAGCGACGTTTTTTGATGATGATAAAGAGCAAATCAAAAGTTTGCATGAAGATGTTGCTGCGATAACTGAAGATAAACTTTTCCACCCTTTTATTTTGCCTCCCGTTCACAAAGAGGGTTTGGCATTAACGAAAGCCAAAAATAGTGTGGGCGAGTTCAACAACAATGTGCTGATAGCGCCTAAGGGATCCAAGTTAATAAGAATTGTCTTAACGATGATGAGCAGTCGTTACCGTTATATGGAAGATAACGGCATTATATTTGATGATATTTTCAACTCTCGCGACTGTGACGTTAACAATAGAGTGATGGAGAGCGAGGAGTATTGGCTTCGTTTTTCGGACTATCGGTATGACCATTTACGATCAAGTGATAATGTAACGCTCTTTTTGTCTGGGCCTTCATTGGTATTAGAAGTACTTATATCGCTTGCTTATGAAGTTTTTGACATTGAAGGCTGCAGTCCGAACGCCGTCGCGTTCGCAATGAGCCACCCAGGCTTAAAGATGGCATTTGATCATCAAACTCAATTTACAGTAGAGCACATGCGCTCAACTTGGCTTAGAAACCAAAACCTCTTTTCTGATTAGTTCGATTTTAGTCATTGTCTAACATTCAAGCTGACTTTTTTAGTGCGGTTCGCTCATTAAAGCTTACCTTGAATCGCGTATATTGGGTCAAGTAACCATTCTAGGAGTGTGCGCGTTTCTAAAATAATATCAGCTTCAGCTAACATGCCTGTTTTCAATGGAAATTCTTCACCATAGGCGTTCATAAATTGATCTGGTAAAGAGGCTGTTACTCGATACATGGCTTGTTCTGTCTTAATGGGGAGGGCTTTGTCACTTGGCAAGATCAAAGCTTTGTCAATGCTCGTGATAGCACCAGTCATTAAGCCGAATTTCTGATAAGGAAAAGCATCAAAGCGGATATTGACGGTATCACCTTGTTGAACAAAACCAGCAGAGCGGGTAGGTAGGAGTAATTCTAACTCAAGGGGCGAGTTGGTGGGGATGATACTTAAAATCGGTGTACTTGGGGATACTTGGCTCCCTACTTTAGCCTGAATCGCTGTAACAGTGCCTTGCTTGGGCGCTTTCTGTGTAAATTCATATTCGCTGTTTAGCTCTACTTTTTGGGCCTGTAATAAAGAGATCTGTTGTTGTATCTCAAGTAGTTTTAAGTTGTGTTGTTCAGGCAGCAACTGTTGCTGGGTTTGTATTTGTGTTATCTCGACCTGAAGCGAACTCACCTCTTTATCTATTGTTTGATTCGCTTCTTGGTATTCTAATAACGCTTCTTGAGCTTCTATCAAGGCTGTTGCTGAAAGGTATCCATCTTGAGATAAGGTTTGTCGTTTTTCATAGAGTTGGGTTTGTAGGTCAAGGCGTATGGTGTTGGTTTGTTTGGCTTTGTTAATTGCGCTTAAACTTTGATTCAGGCGCTCTAACTGGTGCTGCAAAGTGAGAGTTTGCTTGTTAAACAGGGCGTCAGAAATGGTTCGCTTTTTTTCCAACATTTTCAACTGTGTGTCTATTTCTTGAATGAGAGCTGTGGTTCGCTCTTTTCCACTGGTTAAGCCTTGGCTATTTTGAATCCGTGCAATCGGCTGGCCCTCTGTGATTTCTAGTCCTTCCTCTACCCAGAGCTGATTGAGTACCCCTGAACGAGCAAAATATAAAGTGATGACGCCTTTTTGTGGGGCTAGGTATCCCTTCACTGTCTCTTTACGTGCGAACTCAAATTGCGAAAGATAGAACAAGATGAGAACAAAGAGAGCGAAAAGTGCCGCACTGATACCAT
This sequence comes from Vibrio sp. 10N.239.312.C11, assembly GCF_041466065.1. Classification (NCBI taxonomy): domain Bacteria; kingdom Pseudomonadati; phylum Pseudomonadota; class Gammaproteobacteria; order Vibrionales; family Vibrionaceae; genus Vibrio; species Vibrio sp. 10N.239.312.C11. Next base: position 1,101 of record NZ_JBFSRZ010000050.1, on the reverse strand, counting down.
ACAAGGACAGTGGCTGAATTAAAACGACGCGACCTGTTAGCGTTTGTTTTTTTGCTTCAAGAACTTGTCGGCGAAATAACATAATAATTCCTTTTTCTGTTTATTCCTTGGATTAGTGCCTTAGACTGTTTAGGTCAAATTGCAAGTTTATGGATAGTTAGGGGCTCTCTCCATGCTAGAAGGAGCGGAGAAAAAACTCAGCTTATTAAACAGTAATTACGAGTGATTTTTTGGGGGAGGAACTCTCTTGATGCAAAGGAAAACCAATCGAATAATCAAGAACTAAGAAACTCAATGCCTCATCATAAATTAGCAATAATTAAATACTTCCTCCCGAATAAGCACGTTAATTTTTAACATCCAAGCAGGGAGGTTAGGTCGGAATGCAACAGATTTTAAACCGACAGGTCAGTTGTCCGTCCGCTCTCTCTTGGAACCGTGGATTTTATGATGTTTTATGTATGAGGGAGAGTTTAACAATGAAAGTATTAGCTACTGTTCATGAGATTGAGCAAGTTGTTGGAGGGAATCCTGGTCGTGGAATTGGAAGCTGGATCCGTGATTCGCTTGATAGAGCACACGCACCAGTTGCAAGAGCTCGTTATAGCGAATATCGCCAGCGAAGAGATAGCTCGGGAGATCGTGCTGCACAGGCTCGTTCTCGTTCGCGCAGCGATATGAATGACCGCCACGACAAAGGTGGCAGTAACCGTATTGGAGGCCGTTAGGTTTCGGAGTAATTTACGATGCGGTTAATGATCTTTGCTGTGGTGGTAATCTATATAGGTTATTTTTTTCCAAGTTATATTCTGCTTGATTACTACCTGCTCATTACCCGAGAGTGGGCACTTAATCCGAGTTTGGATCGAGTGCTCTACTCCGTTATCGCCTACTACTTGTTACCCGTTATCGCTTTTTCCACGTTGTTTATTAGTGCTCGGCGAGATAAGCATTGGAAGCAGTATTCAACCTCTTGGCCTAGAAACACATGTACATGGGGTGAAGGCGTATTGGTATTGCTTGGTTTGATCTCATTGAATTCTGTATCAAATTATATTCAATATATTGTTTTTGATTGGTTTTCTCCAGGCTATTGGCAGG